>CACGHX010000004.1 GCA_902573065.1 uncultured Pelagibacteraceae bacterium
TTTTCAGATATGTAACCATAATCTATAAATAGTACTCCACCATTTTGTTTTCGTATTACACTACAAATATTATTAAGTTCTTTAAAACCGTATTCTGGAAACTCAATAAGTCCCTTTTTTTTAAAAAGTTGGTATTTTTTTAATTTATGAATGTCATTTTTTAATGCCTTTTTAAAAACAAAACTCACTTTATTTTTTACATTTATAGCGTGCCTTTCAAAAACTTTGCCATTCACCTTCTTAAACTGTTTTATTGGAAGGGCATCCAAAAATTCATTTCCAAAAAAAATTACTGGACCTTTTTTAATTTCATTAAAGTTTTCAATCCACAAAACCTTACTTGAGGAAATTCTTTTTTTTTGGAATTTCGTAAGTTTTTCGCTTTTTTCATATAAATAAATATTCACAGATTTTAAAATTTGTGGAAAATTTTTTAAAGTTTTTACTAAAATCTCACTAAAGTCACCATTTCCAGGGCCAAGTTCTACAATATTAATTTTTTTTGGTTTATTCAAACTTTCCCAAAAGCTTATCAGCCAAATTACAATCATTTCGCAAAATATATTTGAAATATTTGGTGCAGTTACAAAATCACCTTTTTTTCCAAACGGATTTTTTTTTTGGTAATAGCCAAAATTTTTATCATAAAGAACTTTTTCTAAAAACAAATCGAGAGGTAAAGATTTAGCCTTTCCAAAAATTTTATTTATTTTTATTTGCATATTTTATTCTTAAAAAAAGCGCCAAACCAAAGAAAATCATTATCACACTTAGTATGGTTCCAATTGTAAAATCCCCCAAAATATATCCAATATGATTATCTGGCTCTCTAAATTTTTCACAGATGATTCTGAAGAAGCCATAAAGAACTAAAAAAGTGCATGAAATAAAACCGGCACTACTTCTCCACAAAAAAATTAATAAATTTAAAATTATAAATAGAACCACACCTTCTAGTAATGCCTCGTATATTTGAGATGGGTGTCTAGGGATAGAGTCAATTTTTGGAAAGATAACTCCCCAAGGCTTTAGCGTGGGTATTCCATAAAGTTCTCCATTTATAAAATTTGATATTCTTCCAAAAAATAATCCAATTGGAGCAACTGTAGATACAGTATCAAAATAAATCATGAAATCTAAATTATTTTTCTTTGAAAAAATTAAAATACTAACTACAACACCTATTAGTCCACCATGAAAAGACATACCTCCTTTCCATACTTTTAATATTTCAAAAATATTGTCTAAATAAAAATTGGGGTTGTAGAACAGCACATAACCTAATCTACCACCCACTATTATACCAACGATAATATAAGTTATAAGATCGTCATATTTAGACAAATAAATCATAGTGTTATTTTGTGAGACTTGTTTTGTTAGAATTTTCTTACCGTACAACCAACCAATTAAAATTCCAAATATATATGCAAGTGAATACCAGCGAATTTGTATAAATCCAAAGTCAAAAAAAATTGGATCAAGATTATGAACTATCATCTTTGGTTAATTTATCACAATTGAAATTAAATTACTTATAATTTAATATACAAAGAATGAACAATTCTGAAAAAATTTTAAAAATGGTGTCAAAATTAATTGAAACCGGAGTTCTTACTTCACAAGATTTAGCAAAAAGCATTATTACCTCTGCAAAATTTAATAAAGCAAAAATTGCAAATAAATTAGATCTTGTCACTAGAGAAGAATTTGATGTTTTAAAAAAAGTAATTGAAAAACAACAAAAAGAGATAATTAATTTAAAGAAAAAAAAATCACAAAGGTAAAGAAATCTTTACTAGTAAACCTCCTAATTTAGCTTTTGATAAAGAAATATTACCGCCATGGGATTTAATTATATCTTGTGAAATTGATAGGCCTAAACCAACCCCAGATTTATTTAGTCCTCTACTTTTATCAATCCTATAAAATGGTTTAAATACATTTGAATATTCCTCTTTTGGTATGCCTGGTCCGTTATCTTCTATAGTTATAATTCCACTATTAACTGATTTTTTAGTTTTTATTGATATTTTATCTCCATACGATAATCCATTTCCGATAATATTGATTATACATCTCCTAATAAGATTTTTTCTGCCTTCAATTTCAATATTGTGTTCACTTGAAAAATCGTATTTTTTTTCATCATAATTTTTAAGTATTTCTTTAATAAATACATTTAAATCTATTTTTGATGAACTTTCTTCAGCTTGTGATTTTGCATATTGCAAATAATCATTTAGCATTTTTTCCATTTCGTCAATATCACTGGACATCTTTTCTGCTAAATCTTTTTTTTCCATCATTGCAAGCTGAAGTTTTAACCGTGTAAGTGGAGTTCTTAAATCATGACTTATACCAGACAACATTTCTGATCTTTGCGCTAAATGCCTGTTAATTCTTTTCATCATTCTATCAAATTCATATGTTGCTTTTCTAATTTCAAGTGCTCCAGAAGGTCTTAAATCCTCCACCAGTTCTCCTTTTCCAAATCTTTCTGCAGCTTTAGAAAGCTTTACTAATGGTCTCGTTTGATTTTTTAAAAAAATTATTGCAATTAATATTAAAAGTAATGATGGAACTATTAACCAGAGAACAAAAACTCTTACAGAGGAAGGAGCAATTTTCGCTTTCGGAAAAAAGATCTGTATAATTTCATTATTGGTTTTAATTCTTAGATCAACTAAATCTATGTAAGTTACAGTGTCAAACCAATAATTATTTTGAAAAACACTTTTCATTTCTCTTCTTAAAGATCTATCCATTGGACTAAAACGTCTATCAGATCTGGTTTCAGGTAATTTTTCATCAGTTTTTATATTAATAACAAAATCAAAATTTTTTTTATACAAGTCCGTAAGATTTTTTATATTTTCTTTACTTTGATTTGATTTATAAACATCAAATAGAGTTTCAACCTCTCCAACGAGAGATCTTGTCATACCTTTGTTTGCTTTTATCCAAATACTATCAAAGAAAACTATACTAATAATCAGTTGCAACAGTATTACTGGTGCTGCAACTATAATTAGAGCTCTATAAAACAATCTTTTTGGTAAAATTTTTTTTAGTATATTATTTAACCCATAAAACATAGCCTGAACCTCGAATTGTTTGTAAAAATTTTGGATTTTTTGGGTCTAATTCAATTTTTTTTCTTAATCTTGTTATCATTACATCTATTGAACGCTCTTTTGATATACTTGCAATTTTACCTATGTCAGTCCTAGAAAATATTTTTCCAGGTGATGATAACATTTTCATCAAAACTTTTTTCTCAGATGAGTTAATTTTTTTAAGCTTATCCTTTATTTTAATTGTCATTTTATTTAAATTTAATTCAGCTTCTCCAATTTTACTTGATAATAATTTATTTGGGTCAATATTCATTTTAATTACGTTCTTCACTCTCAACAATAGTTCCTTAGGATCAAAAGGTTTACCTATATAATCATCTGCTCCGATTTCTAAACCATGAATTCTATTTTCAACCTCTCCTTTTGCTGTCAGTAATATAATCGGAATATTTTTTGAAGTTTTAAGTTCTTTAGTCAGATCATATCCGCTTTGTCCTGGCATCATTACATCAAGAATAATTAAGTTAAAATTAAAAATATCAATTTTTATTTTAGCTTTATTTGCGTTCTCAGCTGTAGATACAATATAACCTTTATTAGATAGATATTCTTTAATTAGCGACCTTATTTTATCATCATCATCCACTACTAAAATATGGTATTTATTTTTTTCCATCAATGATTTTTTTTAAAACCTCTTTAAACTTTATTACAGAGTCTGAGTCTGATTTTCTTAAAGCATTAAAAATTCTTTTTTTTTGGCTTTCAAAAACTTCATTATAAAACTTTTTACCATTTTGATCTAAGTAAAGAAGTTTTCTTCTTGTGTCATTTTTATCTTTTAATTGCTTTATAATTTTAAGTTTTTTTAATTCTTTTAAAACTCTATTAAGACTCTGTTTTGTTATTTTTAGTTTTAAAAGTAACTCGTTAACACTTATACCTTCGTTTCTTTCCACTAAATGTAAAGCTCTGTGGTGGGCTGGCCCAAGAGAATTTTTTTTTAAAATCTCTACTGGATCAGAAAACGTTTCTCTGTATGCATAAAGAAGTAATTGTATGCAATCTTTTATTTGTTCATCCTTTAAATATAGTAAATCTTTCATATTTTGGTCAGATATGTTGACTTATTTTACCAACAAATATACTTTTTTGTTAGAAAAAAATTATTTAATTTATAACTAATGGAAACAATTCCTTACGATAAAAGATCTGGTAAGATTTGGTTCAATGGAGAACTAGTTGATTGGAGTAATGCCAAAGTTCATCTGCTCAATCATGGTTTACATTATGCTAGTTGCGTTTTTGAAGGCGAGAGGATTTATGACGGAGAAATTTTCAAACTCCAGGAACATACACATAGACTATTTCACTCCGCCAAAAGAATGGGTATTAAAATGCCATACAGTGAAAAAGAAATTAATAGCGCATCAAATGAAATAATAAGAGTACAAAAAATTAAAAATGGGTATGTGAGACCAGTAGTTTGGAGAGGTAGTGAGATGATGGCAATCTCTGCACAGAAAAATAAAATCCATGTGGGAATTGCTGCATGGGAGTGGGGATCATATTTTGATCCAAAATTAAAATTAGAAGGAATTAAATTACAAACATCATCTTGGAGAAGACCACCCCCTAATTCAGTCCCATGGGATACAAAAGCAGCTGGGTTGTATATGATCTGCACATTGTCTAAACATGAAGCTGAAAGTAAGGGATTTGCTGATGCATTAATGTTAGATCATGAAGGTAACGTAGCAGAAGCGACTGGTGCTAATATTTTTTTTAAAGATAAGCAAGGAGCACTCCACACTCCGATACCAGACTCTTTTTTAGATGGAATCACAAGACAATGTGTAATTGGAATTGCTAAATCTAAAGGAATTACAATAACAGAAAGAAAAATTAAACCAAACGAGATGTCAAATTTTATTGGATGTTTTTTAACCGGTACAGCAGCAGAAATTACTCCTGTTTCACAAATTGATAATTATAAATTCACTGTTTGTGAACTTATAAAGGGATTATCTGAAAGTTATATTAATCTTGTAAGAAAAAAAGTTGCAGCCTAACTACTCTTTTTATCGTCATCATTAATAGCAGTAATTATTCCTTTCCTCAAATAGTCATATCCAGTGTATAATGTTAAAAAAGCAGCAACCCACAGCAAAATAATTCCGATTGTTTGTGCGTTATAGTTTTGAAAATTAATTATTTTATTACCGGTTTCACCCGTTAATAGTATGGCTATAGAAAACATTTGTATAAAAGTTTTAAACTTCGATAAACTTGAAACCGGTAAGTTCAACTCTTTTTTCTTTGCCAAAAATTCTCTAAGACCTGAAATTAGAATTTCTCGAGTCAAAATTATAATTGCTGCAATTACCTCAAGATTTTTTATAATTCCATTCATAACTAATAAGACAAGAGCAGCAGCTACTAAAATCTTATCTGCAATCGGATCAAGCAGTTCACCCAATTTTGACTCTTCTTTATAAAGTCTTGCGATTAATCCATCTAGAAAATCAGTAAAACTTGCAACTGCAAAAAGAAAGAAAGGAACTAAATCACCAACGATACCTGGAATGTAAAAACTTAATACAAAAATTGGGACTATTATTAATCTACCTATAGTTAATATGTTTGGTATTTTCATAACTAATTGTCATGGAAAAAATCGTGAATTTTTTTTGCTACTTTTTCCTCAATTCCCTCCACTGATTTTAAGTCTTCAAAACTTGCAGACTCTACGGACTTTGCAGAACCAAAGTGATGAAGTAAAGCTCTTTTTCTACTTCTACCTATTCCAGAAATCTGATCAAGTAAAGATTTACTTAAATTTTTTCTTCTTTTAGCTCTATGAGTGCTAATAGCAAACCTATGCGCTTCATCTCTTAGTCTTTGAAGAAAGAAAAGGGTAGGGTCATTTTTTTTAAATTTAAAGGTTTTGTTTTCATAAAAGAAAGTCTCCTCACCAGCGTTTCTATTTTTACCTTTAGCAATAGCTATTATTGGAATTTCATGAAGACCAAGGTCATTTAAGGTTTCTCTACTTACAGAATATTGACCTTTACCACCGTCTATTAGTATTAAGTCTGGTAAAGTCATATTTGTATTTTCATCTTTAAGTGCTCTTACAAATCTCCTGTTCAAAACCTCTTTCATCATGCCATAATCATCACCTTTCACTGCATCTGATTTAATATTGAACTTTCTATATCTTTTTTTGACAAATCCTTCTTTACCAAAAGTAATAAGTGCACCAACAGAATCCGATCCCTGTACATGGCTATTATCATAGACTTCAATAAGATTTACGTTGAAATTTAAATTAAATTTATCAGCTAGGTTGTCTATCAGTTTTGAATTACTCTCGGTTTCTAAAATTTTTTGTGTCAAAGCTTGTTTGGCGTTTTTCCTTGCCATTTCAGACACAATCTTCTCCTCTTTTGTAGAGGCCTTCTTAATTACTATTTCTTTCATTTCTCTATTAGAGAATGTTTTTTCTAATAAAACTTTCTCACTAATTTCAATATTTAAAAGAACAAGTTTCGGTACAGTTTTGTTTTCATAAAATTGACTTAAAAAAGAAGATAAAATTTTTTCTTCCTTTTCGTCAGGATCATGCTTAGGAAAATAAGCTTGATTACCCCAATTTTGTTTTGATCTAAAAAAGAAAACCTGAACACAAGTTTTGCCAGACTCTTTAAAAATAGATATAACATCTGCTTCTTTAAGGTTAGTTTGATTTATTTTTTGGGAAGATTGAATTTGTGTTAAAGCTTTTATTCTGTCTCTAAGCACTGCAGCTTTTTCATAGTCCAGGTCCTCACTTGCTTTCTCCATTTCTGAGGATAAATTTTTTTGAATTCTTTGTGATTTACCAGAGATAAAATCAACCGCATCACCCACTAAATTTTTATAGTTTTTCTCTTCTATTTTACCCACACATGGAGCAGAACATCTTCTTATTTGGTACAAAATACATGCTCTATCTCTATTTTTAAAAACTGTATCGTCACAAACCCTAAGTAAAAATATTTTCTGAAGAATTTTGATAGTCCAGTTTGCTGATCCTATAGACGCAAAAGGACCAAAATAATACCCGTCTCTATTTTTTTTTCCTCTTAACTTAGTTAATTGTGGCCAATTATCTTTTCGACCAATATATATGTAAGGGAATGACTTATCGTCTCTTAATAAAATATTAAATCTTGGCTTATGTTTTTTTATTAGATTTGCCTCTAATAAAAGAGCCTCACTCTCATTAGTTGTTGTTGTAGTTTCAAGTTTTCTTGTAAGCGAAAGCATTCTTTCTGTTCGGATTGGAAGGTGACTTTCTGAGACATAACTTTTTAACCGACTGGGAATATTTTTGGCTTTACCGACATAAAGAATTTCATTCTTATCACTTAACATTTTATAAACCCCAGGATTATTAGTGAGATTTACGATTTTTTTTCGAATTATTTCTTTACCTTTTTCAATACTCATTTGATCTAGTCTTTTCTAACTCTATCCCTACAGAAGTAGTATTCTTTATCACATCTAATTTTTCAATTCTTAAAAGAATTTTTTTTATTCTTAAATTTTCAAAAAGTTTTAAGAATATTTTTTCAGCTAAAGTTTCAAGAAGTGGATAATGTTTTCTCGATGTAATCCTCATAATAGTTTTAATTACCTGTTCATAGTTTACAATACTTTTTAGATCTTTATCATTTGGAATTAAATTTTGATCAATATTGATAACTAGATTAAATCTTACTCTTTGCTTTTTCTTTTTTTCAAAATTATGAATTCCTACAAGCATCTTTAAAACCAGATCCTTTATTAGAATTTTTCTTTTATAACTATAAGATCTTTTTTGTTTAAATTTAATTATTTTCATTCTTTTGAGTTAATTATATCGGGTGTTTTCCACGCTAAACTTTGCCCGCTATCTACACTAACTATTTGACCTGTAATACTATTGTTTCCAATAAAATATTTAACCGATGCACAAATATTGTCTAAATCAACTTGCTTTTGAAGAATTGTAGATCTCCATTGAGCTTTAAAATGTTTCTCAGACTGTCTCTTATTTTTTAAAGTTGGACCTGGCGAAATTCCATTTACTCTAATATTAGGAGCAAGTTTCATGGCAGTAGTAGTTGTAAGTGTTGCAAGTGCAGCTTTACTTAAAGTATATGAAAAAAAGAAAGGAGTGAGTTTTTTAACTCTTTGATCAATAATATTTATAATGTTTGCCTCTTTATTTTTTACGTATCTTTTAAAGTCTTTAATTAAAAACGCGGGTGCTTTTAAATTTATATCTAAATGTTTTGAAAAGCTTTTATCACTAAAATTTTCTAAATCATCTTTTTCAAACAAAGATGCATTGTTAATTAAACAATCTAAACCCTTCATTTTTTTATAAGCAAACGGGACTATTTTCTTAGTCTGATTAATATTACTAAGGTCAGCCTTAATCAAAAAAACTTTAGCGCCTATTTCTTCTAGCTCCATCTTTAATTGTAATGCGGATTTTCTCGATTTATTAAAATGAATTACAATATCAACATCATATCCAGCTAAACTCTTAGCTATAGCTGAACCAATTCTAGTAGCGCCACCAGTTATAATTATTTTTTTGGCTTCCATTTTTTTATAGATTTTCTTGGCTTAGTGCCTGGCATTCCCATCTTAGATCTACCTTGAGGATAAACCTTTTTGTTTAAATTATACTGTGAAATTTTTGGATTCAAGTTAATCTCAAGTTCATTTGTCTCCAATTTTCTTATTTCATCTCTAATTTTTGCTGCTTCTTCAAACTCTAAATTTGATGCAGACTCTTTCATTTTTTTATTTAGTGCTTTTAGATGTTTTTTTAAGTTTCCACCAACATTTGAACCTTCACTAATTTTTACATAATCTTTTTCGTAAACAGATTCTAAAATATCGGTAATCTCCTTCTTAACCGACTCTGCGCTTATATTATTTTTTTTATTATATTCTACCTGTCTACCTCTTCTCCTATCTGTCTCTTTTATAGCTTTATCGATACTTTTTGTTACTTTGTCAGCATAAAGAATTACTTTGCCATCTACATTTCTAGCAGCTCTACCTATAGTTTGAATTAGTGAGGTTTCTGATCTTAAAAAACCTTCTTTGTCAGCGTCCAAAATTGCAACTAAAGCACATTCTGGTATATCTAACCCTTCTCTTAATAGATTTATGCCAACTAAAATATCAAAAACACCCATTCGTAAATCCCTGATGATTTCAATTCTCTCAAGTGTGTCTATGTCTGAGTGCATATATCTTACTTTCAAACCGTTTTCGTGAAGATACTCTGTTAAATCTTCTGCCATTTTTTTTGTAAGGGTTGTTACTAGAATTCTATATCCTTTATCAATAACTTTTTTAGACTCATGGAACAAGTCATCTACCTGAGTTTTCGCAGGACGTATTTCAACAGGTGGATCAATTAAACCTGTTGGTCTTATAACTTGATCTATATATTTATTTTGAGTTTGTTTTAGTTCCCAAGGACCAGGGGTTGCAGATACAAAAACTGTTTGCGTTCTCATAGCATCCCACTCTTCAAACTTTAATGGTCTATTATCCATACATGAAGGTAATCTGAAACCATACTCTGCAAGTGTTTTTTTTCTCGTGTGATCACCTTTGTACATACCATTTAATTGAGGCACGGTTACGTGGCTTTCGTCTACAAATATAATAGTATTGTCAGGAAAATATTCGAAAAGAGTAGGTGGGGGCTCCCCTTTATTTCTTCCAGAAAGAAATCTTGAATAATTTTCAATACCCGCACAGGTTCCAGTTGCTTCAATCATTTCAAGATCAAATTTTGTTCTCTCCCTCAACCTTTGAGCTTCTAGAAGTTTATTATTTGCCTTATGGTCCTCTAGTGTCACTTCCAATTCTTTTTTAATTTCTTTGATAGCCTGATCAATAGTTGGTTTTGGAGTTATGTAGTGGCTGTTAGCATATAATTTTATTACCGCAAAATCATTTGTTTTGTCTCCTGTTAAAGGATCAAATTCTTCTATTTTTTCAAGTTTATTTCCGTTTAAACTCAATCTCCAAGCTCTGTCCTCTAAATGTGATGGGAATATCTCTAAATTTTCTCCTCTAACTCTAAAAGTACCTCTAAAAAAATTTTGGTCATTTCTCTTATATTGTAAATTAACAAATGTTTTAATAATTTCGTCTCTCTCATATTCATAATTCTTTTTTAATGCCAATGTCATCTTGCTATATGCCTCAACCGAACCAAGTCCATAAATACAAGAAACACTAGCAACAATAATTACATCATCACGTTCAAGCAAAGATCTTGTTGCTGAATGCCTCATCCTATCTATTTGTTCATTTATAGAAGCTTCTTTTTCAATATAAGTATCTGATCTTGGAACATATGCTTCTGGGGTATAATAATCATAATAGGAGACAAAATACTCAACAGCATTGTCTGGAAAAAAACTTTTCATTTCGCCGTATAATTGTGCAGCTAAAGTTTTATTTGGTGCTAAAACTAAGGCTGGTCGATTTGCAGATTCTATTACTTTTGCCATAGTAAAGGTTTTTCCAGATCCAGTGACACCAAGCAGAACCTGTTCGCTCTGTTTATCTTTTAAATTTTTAAGTATCTTTTTAATCGCCTCAGGTTGATCCCCGGCAGGTTGAAAATTACTTTTTATTTTAAACCTTATTCCACCCTCAAGTTTTTTCCTCACAGGAGAGTTATTAGCCTCTAAATTATCTATTTTTTCTTGGTATGTATTTTGCATTTTGTGTTAATAATAACAAAATATTATAAATTTCAATGAGCATAGTTTCCAATAATTTAAAGCGAATTAAACCCTCACCAACCATAGCGGTTACCTCAAAAGCAAGGGAAATGAGGGCAGCTGGTAAAGATGTAATAGGTTTAGGAGCAGGTGAGCCTGATTTTGACACTCCAGATAACATCAAAGATGCTGCTATCGAAGCAATTAAAAGAGGAGAAACGAAGTATACAGCTGTGGATGGTACACCTAAACTTAAAAAGGCGATCCAAGGGAAATTTACAAGAGAAAACAATTTGTCATACGAACTAGATCAAATTTCGGTTGGTACGGGAGGAAAACAAGTTTTATATAACGTTTTTATGGCAACCCTCAATCCAGGAGACGAAGTCATTATCCCAGCACCTTATTGGGTATCTTATCCTGATATGGTTTTATTAGCTGGCGGCAAACCCAAAATAGTAAAGTGCTCAGAAAAAAATGAATTCAAAATAACTCCAGATGAATTAAAAAAAGCTATTGGAAAAAATACTAAATGGTTAATTATAAATTCACCGTCAAATCCAACTGGATCTTGTTACACAAAGAATGAGATAGAAGAATTATCAAAAATATTAATAAAAAATAAAAATGTTTATATACTTAGTGACGATATCTATGAGCATATTACATATGATGATTTTAAATTTTTCACTATTGCCCAAATTAAAGCTTTAAAAGATAGAACATTAACGATGAATGGTGTAAGTAAATCGTACTCTATGACTGGATGGAGAATAGGGTATGGAGCTGGTCCGAAAGACATAATTAAAGCTGTAGCAAAAATTCAATCTCAATCTACAACAAATCCATCATCGATTAGTCAGGCAGCAGCAGTAGAAGCTTTGAATGGAACTCAAGATTTTATAAAAACAAGATCCGACTCCTTTAAGGAGAGAAGGGATTACGTTGTTGATACTTTAAATAGTATTAATGGTTTAAGTTGTTTGAAACCAAGCGGAGCTTTTTATGTTTTCCCAAATTGCAAAAAGTTATTAGGTAAAAAGACAAAATTAAAAACAGATAAAGAATTTGTAGAAAAATTACTTGAAAAAGCGGAAGTAGCTGTAGTCCAGGGATCTGCATTTGGTTTAGATGGATATTTCAGAATTTCTTATGCTACATCCATGGAAAATCTTAAAAAAGCTTTAGATAGAATAAAATCGTTTTGTGAAAGTTTAAACTAATCCAAGTCTTACGACTGATTTAGCATTCTCAATCATACAATCTTTAGCAGGTTTAAATTTAAAACCTAATAATTCCTCTGCATAAGCAGTATCGGTTTGCATTAAAATTCCAAGATCGGGTATCATCATTTTAGCACTTGAGTCTATATAGCTTATTAATTTTACCATGAAATTTGGAAGTTCTTTTTTGGGAAGTTTTTTTGCATACTCGGGCATTGCTTCAGCCATTATTTGAGATAACTCAACTAGTTTTTTTACTTCTTTCCCAACAATTAATCTCCTTCCGCCGATTTTATTATTTCCAATACAAGCAACATGTGCCTTTGCTATGTCTTTAACATCAGAAACTAAAATTGCAAATTTAGGCGCACCTGGAAATTTACCTGCCATAAATTGTCTAACATATTCTATTGATGTACCTCCTTTCTTATCTAAAGCATCTCCAAAAACTCCACCAGGACAAATACAAGTTAATTTATTTCTTAATCCTTTGCTCTCCATAAACTTCCAAGCTGATTTTTCTGCTTTTGTTTTTGACAAGAAATAGTCATTCACACCTTCTACCCAATTTTCATCAGTCCAATCATTTTCTCCAAATGTGTAGGGATTGCTTCTGTTAGGCTTTCTAAACATTGCAACGATTGATGAAGTTTTAATTATTTGTTCCACACCTGCATTTACTCCAGCTTTTAAAACTCTTAAAGTTCCATCAACAGCAGGAGGTAATAAACTTTCTCTATTTCTTGAAACTTTCATAGGAAAAGGTGAGGCAATGTGAAATATATATTTACATCCCTTTGCTGCTTCATCCCATCCATCATCTTTAACAAGATCTAATTCAACAAATGATAATTTATCAATCGAAGCATATTTACTTATAGTTTCTTTAGTTTGTTCAATTAAACTTTTATTTCTTACTGTTCCTAAAACTTCATAGCCAGAATTTAATAATTCTATAGCAGTGTGTTTTGCTATCCATCCACTTATGCCTGTAAGTAATATTTTTCCACTCATTTTGAAGACAAATGTTTTTCAGCCTCAAGTGCAGCCATACAACCCATTCCAGCCGCAGTAACTGCCTGCCTGAATATTTTATCTTTAACATCGCCAGCTGCAAAAACTCCTGGCACATTAGTTATTGTAGAGTCGGGATTGGTTACAATATATCCCTCCTTATCCATATTTAATTGACCCTTGAAAAGCGAAGTAGCTGGATCATGGCCTATTGCTATAAAAAGTCCATCAACTTTCAATTCGGTAGTTTTATTAGTTTTTACATTTTTAATTTTAATAGCTTTGACTGATTTTGGATTAGTATCTCCGATAACATCCTCAACAACGCTATCCCAGATAATTTCAATTTTTTTATTTGCTTTTAATTTTGCTTGGAGCATTTTTTCTGCCCTTAATTCATTTCTTCTATGGATTAATTTAACTTTTGATGCAAACTTCGTTAAAAACATAGCTTCTTCTACTGCAGCATTTCCACCTCCAACAACAGCAACTTCTTTTTCTTTAAAAAAGAAACCGTCACATGTTGCGCAGGCTGAAACACCAAATCCTCTAAATTCTTGTTCTGATTTTAAATTTAGCCATCTTGCCTGAGCACCTGTAGAAATAATAAAGCTGTCAGCTGTATAAATTTCTCCACTATCCCCAATAGCCTCAAAAGGTTTTTTAGATAGGTCAACTTTTTTTATATGATCTTGTATCATTTCAGTACCAACAGCTTTTGCTTGACCTTTCATTTCTTCCATTAACCATGGTCCTTGAATTACTTTTGAATATCCTGGGAAGTTCTCTACATCAGTTGTAGTAGTTAGTTGACCGCCTGGTTCTGAACCAAAAACAAGAATTGGTTTTAGCATTGCTCTTGCAGCGTATATTGCAGCTGTGTATCCAGCGGGCCCTGATCCAAGAATTAATACTTTAGAGTGTTTTGCCATGTTAAGGTTTATATAGGTATTTTTGAGAGAATTTAAAGTTGTAAAATTTACTCAAATGTATCGTTATATTGTTGATTTACTCTTACAAATGTTGTGCACTTGCTTAATTGTTTCAAAGAGGGTGCACCAACATACGTGCAACTGCTTCTCAATCCACCTAAAATATTTAAAATTGTATCATTAATTTTTCCTCTATATTTTAATTGAACTTTTTTACCCTCGCTGCTTCTGTAATCAGCATGACCACCATAATGTTTATTTAAAGCTGTCTCAGAACTTGAACCATAAAACTCAACAACTTTTGATCCATTTTTTTTTATTATTTTTCCTCCGCCTTCATCATGACCTGCAAACATTCCACCAAGCATTACAAAATCTGCACCTCCACCAAATGCTTTTGCTACATCGCCCGGACATGTACATCCCCCGTCAGCTACTATGTGCGCACCTAAACCATGAGCCGCATCAGCACATTCAATAACAGCACTTAACTGAGGATAACCAACACCTGTTTGAATACGAGTTGTACACACACTTCCAGGTCCAATTCCAACTTTTACAATGTCTGCACCAGCAAGTATTAATTCCTGTGTCATATCTGCTGTAACAACATTTCCAGCGATAATAGTTTTTGTTGGATATTTTTTTCGAACGGAACTTACAAACTTACTAAAGTGATCAGAATAACCATTAGCAATATCAATACAAATAAACTCAAAAAAGCTATTTTCTTTTAATATATCATTTAGTCTCTTGTAATCATCATCACTTGTTCCAGTGCTTAAAATAACCTGAGGAAATATTTTTTTAATTGATTTGAATTTTTTGATTATTTTGGAATCGTGCTGTTTAGTTAAGCAAGTCATAATTTGATGAGGAGCCAAATTTTCAGCCATAACAAGTTCACCTACACCATCCATGTTGGCAGCCATTAAAGGGATGCCGGACCATTCGTGATTGCTATATTTAAATTTGTAAGTACGCTCTAACTTTACGTCTTTTCGACTGTGTAAAGTGCTTCTTTTAGGCCGAAATAGAACATCGGCATAATCCAGTTTGATATCTTCTTCAATACGCATATATCCATCAAACATGTATAAAGGTTTGTTAATTAAATAAAAAGTTAATCTATTTTTATATGTGGATAAATAAAACCCAGAAATATATAAGATAACTAATGCTCAAATCGAAAGCTCTTCTTCTAACACAAGGTATGCATGGAATGATAAGCCAGGTCGAGGGTTTGTCTAAGGCTCTAGGTTTAAAGTTTAAGCACGAAACAATCAAACTTAAAAAAATTTGGAATATTATTCCTCCAAAATTTACTCCAATAACAGAGGGAATTTTAGAAAACAGGTTTATTTGTGACTCCAAGGTAATAATTTCGTGTGGGCGTAAAAGTGTAATACCTTCGATTATGCTAAAAAAAAGATTTAAAAAAGATATTTTTACAATTCATATCCAGGATCCAAAAGTGAAACTTGATAACTTTGATTGTATTATTTGTCCAGAACATGACAATTTAGAAGGAGATAATGTCATAAGAACTAAAGGTGCTATTCATTATCTTACTAACGATGAAATTGAAAAAAATGTTAATTATCTAAATCCGAAAGCAGATGGTAAAAAAATTATTACCCTAATTCTTGGAGGGCCAAATAAATATTATAGTTTTTCGGAAAAACAAATGACCGAGACATTTGCAAAAATTAAAAATTTATTTGTTTATTCCAAATATAAATTAATTGTTATTCCTTCTTATCGAACTCCAGAAAATATAGTTAAACTTGCCTTTAATTATTTTAACGATAATCATTTGGTCATTAAAGAAAGAGACAAAAAAGCGTATTTATCATCTCTTGGTTTGGCAGATATAATAATAGTTACTTGTGATTCAACTTCTATGATTTCAGAGGCTGCAATTACTGGTAAACCAGTATACGTTGCTCAGATGAGAAATAAAAGAAGCATACATAGATTTGAAAAATTTTATAAACTCTTTAAAGAATTAGGTATAATAAGGGATTTAGATAACAAAATTGAAAACTGGACTTACACAGGTTTGGATGAAGTAAATAAAGCTGCAACTTTAGTTAAAGAGAAAATGAGAACACATGGAATTATTTAATTCACTCAAAAGTAGATTAGAAACCTACGATAAACCTTTTACACATTGGGCTATTAAAAGACCTTTAACAGATTTAGCAATTAAAGAAATTTGTAATGCAGAAATTGCAAATCCAGTTTCCGAAGGAATTAATTATGATGGAACAAGAGCTATTGATGGTGGTGAAGGTAAATTCAGAGAGGGTATTAAATCAGGTGGAAAAGCAAAAAAATATAGATGTTTTGTAACTAAAGAAAATTCTAAAAATTTTCCTGAACTCACGAGTTTTATAAAAGAGCTATGTTCAAAAACTGTTTATCAATACATTGGTCAATTAATTAAAAAGGATCTTTCTAATTCTTATGTGAGGTTAGAGGTAATTTGTGATAGACAAGGCTTTTGGCTTAAACCACATTGTGATATTAAGGAAAAACTTTTGTCGTCCTTGATATTTGTTAATCCATTCAATGAGTCTCAAAATCTGGGCACTGATTTTTATGATGAAAAACTTAATAAAATAAAAACAGTTCCATATAAAGACAATTATGGATATTTTTTTTCTAGTGGCCCAAATACCTGGCATGGAATGGAAAAAAAAGAGATAAAAAAAGAAAGACGTTGTATACAAATTAACTATGTTTCCTTTCAAACAGACTGGAAAGTAGAAGTTTAATAGTATATATTTTTATTATGGCTACATACGAATGTTCAAAATGTGGGATGTCAGTTAATGCTACATGCGGTAAGTGTGCGACCCCATTGGTAAACGATAATTTAAAACTTGATGATGGTAAAAAAGTTCAAATATCAAAATGTCCTAATGATCATGGAAAAATAAAATCTCCATTGTGTTGTGGTCAGGATATGAGTTGTAGAGTTTAGTTATCCTGCAAAGCTCTGACTTTAATTGGGTATTTTTTTAATGCTTCAATAGATTCCAAACACGCATTTGCGGCTGCGATTGTAGTAAAATAAGGAACCTTATTAACTAAACTTGTTCTTCTCAAACTAAATGAATCAGCAATAGAGTCTTTCCCCTCAGTTGTGTTTATAACCAAAGAAATATTTTTTTGGTTTAATTTTTCAACTATATGAGGTGACCCTTGGCTAACCTTATTTACTTTTTTACATCTTACTCCATTTGCAACTAAATATCTTGCAGTCCCAGAGGTAGCGAATAAAGAGAAACCAAATTTTACTAATTTTTTAGCATTATTTAATATTTTATCTTTATCTTTGTCTTTAACCGAAATAAATGCATTTCCTTTAAGCGGAATACTATTATTGCTAGCTATTTGGCTTTTGGCAAAAGACAAGCCAAAATTATTGTCGAAGCCCATGGCTTCACCTGTTGATTTCATTTCAGGACCTAATAAAACATCAACTTCAGGAAATTTATTGAAAGGAAATACAGCCTCTTTAATCGCAAAAGTATTTTTATTTTTCTTCTTAAGATTGAACTTAGATAATTTTTCCCCCGCCATTACTCTTGAGGCAATCTTCGCTACCGAGAGACCAGTTGCTTTTGACACAAATGGTACTGTTCTGCTTGCTCTTGGATTAACCTCAAGAACATAAATTTCATTTGCTTTAATAGCAAACTGAATATTTATTAAACCAATTACTTTTAAAGCTTTTGCCAGCTGTTCAGTTTGAATTTCAATTTTTTTTATATTTTCTTTGCTTAAAGTATACGGAGGCAAAGAGCACGCTGAGTCGCCCGAATGTATTCCTGCTTCTTCAATATGTTCCATAATTCCAGCTACAAATACTGATTTACCATCACAAATAGCATCAACGTCAACCTCAGTTGCATCATTTAGAAACCTATCAATCAAAATAGGATTTGATCCTGAAACTTTTACAGCTTCATCAATATATTTTTTAAGATCAGACTGAGAATAGATTATTTCCATTCCTCTCCCACCAAGGACATAGGATGGTCTAATTACAATTGGAAAACCAATTTTATTTGCTATTTTAAATGATTCTTTTTTATTTCTGGCAATCCCACTTTCTGCTTGTTTAAGATTTTCTTTTTGAAGTATTTTCTTGAATCTCTCCCTATCTTCTGCAAGATCAATCGAGTCAAATTGAGTACCTAAAATTGGAATTTTATTTTCATTTAAGGTTTTAGCTAACTTAATTGGCGTCTGTCCACCAAATTGAGGAATTACACCAAGTACTTTCCCTTTTTCCATTTCTTTATAGATTATATTTAAAACATGTTCTTCAATTAAAGGTTCAAAATATAATCTATCACTTGTATCATAATCAGTAGAAACAGTTTCTGGATTACAATTTATCATTATTGTTTCATATTTTTTTTTCTTTAATGCAAAGCTTGCCTGGCAACAACAATAATCAAACTCTATACCTTGACCAATTCTATTTGGCCCACCACCCAAAATTATAATCTTGTCTTTTTTTGTTGGATTTGATTCACAGTCGGCAAAATTGCCTGATAATTTTTGATATGTTGAATACATATAAGGCGTATCTGATTTAAATTCTGCAGCACACGTGTCAATTTTTTTAAATACTGGAAAAATTTTAAGTTTTCTTCTCTTCTTTTCAATCGATTTAACTGAACTTTTAGTTAATTCTGCAATTTTACTATCAGAAAATCCAATTGATTTTATAAAAGAAAATTCCTTAAAAGTTTTAGGAATTCCATTCTTTTTTAATTTTTTTTCTTCATGAATTATTTCAGATATCTGATCGAGAAACCAAGGATCTATATTTGTTAATTTGTAAATACTCTTAATATTAATATTTCTTCTTATTGCTTCTGCAACTACAATAAGTTTGTCAGGCAAATTTTGTCTCAATTTTTTTCTTAACTCTCTTTTTGTTACATTATTTAATGAGTCCAAGCCTTTATACCCAATTTCTAAAGATACTAAGCCTTTCTGCAAAGATTCTTTGAAATTTCTGCCAATCGCCATTGCCTCGCCTACAGATTTCATTGATGTTCCAAGTTTAATTTTGGCAGACTTAAATTTCTCAAAAGTAAATCTTGGAATTTTAGTTACCACATAATCAATTGTCGGTTCAAAAGATGCAGGAGTTGATCCGGTAATTTCATTTTTTAGTTCGTCAAGGGTATAGCCGATCGCAAGTTTAGCAGCGACTTTTGCAATCGGAAATCCTGTAGCTTTTGATGCTAACGCTGAAGATCTCGAAACTCTTGGGTTCATTTCAATTATAACCATTCTTCCGTCCTTAGGATTGATTGCAAACTGAACATTAGACCCACCAGTCTCTACTCCAATTTTCCTCAAACATTCAATTGAGGCATTCCTCATTACTTGAAATTCTTTATCGGTTAATGTTAATGCTGGTGCAACTGTGACCGAATCTCCTGTGTGAGTTCCCATCGGATCAACATTTTCAATTGAACAAATTATTATACAGTTATCTTTCTTATCCCTTACAACCTCCATCTCAAATTCTTTCCACCCCTCTAATGACTCTTCGACAAGCACTTGATTTTGAGGCGACTCTGTTATTCCAGATTTAATTAAATTAAAAAATTCTTTTTTAGTTTTTGCTATTCCACCACCTGACCCACCTAAAGTGAATGAAGGTCTAATAATTGCGGGTAATCCAATTTTTTGAAAAACTTTTTTGGAGTTTTTAAATGAGTTAAGAATTTCAGACTTAGGTAAATCAAGTTTTATCTCTTTCATTGCTTTTCTAAAAAGTGCTCTATCTTCTGCCCTTGATATTGCCGAAGCTTTTGCTCCAATCAACTCTACTTTATTCTTCTTTAGTATTCCTTTTTTTTCCATTGAGATTGCAGTATTTAATGCTGTCTGCCCACCCATGGTTGGAAGAATTGCACAAGGTTTTTCTTTTTTAATAATTTTTTCGACAATCTCAGGTGTAATTGGCTCTATATAAGTTTTATCAGCAACCTCTGGATCAGTCATAATTGTTGCAGGATTTGAATTAATTAAAATCACTTTATAACCTTCGTCTTTAAGTGCTTTACATGCCTGGGTTCCCGAATAATCAAACTCGCAGGCTTGCCCAATCACAATTGGCCCAGCACCAATTACTAAAATTTTTTTAATATCTTTTCTTTTTCCCATTTTTATTTGATTTTATGTTGTTCAAAAATTTTTCGAATAAATATTTACTATCTTGTGGTCCAGGATTAGCTTCTGGATGATACTGAACTGAAAATAATTTTTTATTTTTTACCTCTATACCTTCAATAGACCCATCAAAAAGAGATTTGTGAGTGACTTTTACATTTTTAGGAATAGATTTACTATCAACTTCAAAACCATGATTTTGACTAGTTATCTCAACTTTATTGGTTGTTAAATCTTTTACTGGATGGTTTGCTCCTCTGTGTCCTAGTGACATTTTTTTAGTTTTTGCCCCAAGAGCTAATGACAAAATTTGATGACCTAGACAGATACCAAAAATAGGTATTTTCTTTTCAATTAATTTTTTTACAATCGGTATTGCATAACTTCCTGTTGCCGCAGGATCTCCTGGACCGTTTGATAAAAAAACACCATGTGGTTTAAGTTTTAAAATCTCATCTGCTGGAAAATTTGCTGGAACAACTGTCACACCACAATTAATATCTGAAAAACATCTTAATTGATTTTTTTTCATTCCATAATCAATTGCGATAATTTGATATTTATTTTTATTATTTTTAACGTAACCATTTTTTTTATTCCAAGATTTAAAAGATTTCCATTTATAAATTTTTTTACAAGTAACTTTCTTAGCTAAGTCTAAGCCTAATAATCCATTCCACGATCTTGCATTTTTTAAAAGTTTTTTAAAATTATGATTTCCTTTTCTTAAAAACTGTATTGCTCCTTTGGGAGCACCTTTGTCTCTAATGTAATTTGTTATAACTCTAGTATCTAAACCTACTATTCCGATTATTTTTCTTTTTTTAAGCCATTTATCTAGTTTTTTAATCGATCTATAATTGGATGGCTCTGTAACATTAGAATTAAGGATAACCCCTTTTGCCCAGACTTTATCAGCCTCGTTATCTTCAAGATTTGTTCCAACATTACCAATGTGGGGAAATGTGAAATTTATAATCTGATCAGAATAAGAGGGGTCTGTTATTATTTCTTGGTAACCAGTAATGGATGTATTGAAACAAACTTCCCCAACGGCATTTCCTTCATAACCAATGCCTGTCCCAAAAAATTTGGTGCCATCTTCAAAAATTAAAATACCTGTCGAAAAATTGTGAGATTTGTTTTTTCTGTTTTTGACCTGTCTCAAATACAACTCATGAGTTAAAGTGAATCCTTTTAATTAAGGTTTTGGGCTTTATATGAAAAAGGCTCACAGTCGTCAACCCCATTCTTTTTTCTTTTGAAGAAAAAATGTTATTAAAGTAAGTTTAGAATTATATGTCCCTTCATAGCAAAATTGAGACTAAGCTAAGTGAAGCTTTAAAAGCACAAGATAAAAAAACATATTCTACTTTGAGGCTGATTATAGCGGCAATTAAGGACTTAATGATTGCCAAAAAAATTAAGGACAAAAGCACTTTGCCTGACAACGATCTGGTTGCACTTTTGAAAAAAATGGTAAAACAAAGGAATGATTCTTGTGAAGCATATAAAAAAGCTGGAAGAAAAGAACTTTTGGAGAATGAAATGTCCGAGATAGAAATCATAAATGAATTTTTACCTAAACAGCTAAGCGAGGAAGAAATGAATAAAATTTGTGTTGAAAAAATTAAACAAGTTGGTGCAAGCACAATTAAAGATATGGGTAAGGTTATAGGATCTCTTAAAAAAGACTACTCCGATGTAATGGATTTTTCAAAAGCTAGCCAAATAATAAAAGAAAATTTAAAATGAGCATGAAATATCCAAAAAATTATTTAGAAGAAATTAAATTAAGACTTAAAGTTTCACATATTGTTGGAAAAACTGTTAAATTAAAAAGAAGAGGAAAAGAATTTATAGGACTTTCTCCTTTCACCACAGAAAAAACTCCATCTTTTACGGTTAGTGACGAAAAAGGTTTTTATCACTGCTTTAGCTCAGGAGAACATGGAAATATATTTGATTTTTTGATGAAAACACAATCTTTAAAATTTGGCGAAGCAGTTAGACAATTAGCCTCACAAGCAGGAATGCAACCTTATAGATTTTCGAATTTTGATGCTGAAAAAGAAAAAAGATATCAGAGTTATAAAAACATATTTAAAGATTATTCTGAATATTTTCATAAAAAATTATTGGAAAATAATTCATTACCAAAAGAATATTTAAAAAAAAGAGGTATAAATAAAGATGCTATTATTGAATTTCAAATTGGTTATGTTCCTTTCAATTCTGATTTTTATTTAGAATTATCAAAAAAGTATTCAGAAAAAGAAATATTCGATACAGGTTTATTTTATAAAAACGAAAAATATAAAAAAAATATAAATAGGTTCTACTCAAGAATTATATTTCCCATACGGAATATCACAGGGGACATCATAGCATTTGGAGGAAGGATAATTGAAGATAAAAAAATTGCGAAATACATAAATTCCCCTGAAACAGAATTTTATAAAAAAGGTAAGCATGTATATAACTTAGACAAAGCAAGATCTGCAAGCAACAAAACACATGAAGTAGTAATTGTAGAAGGTTATATGGATGTAATAAGTATTTATTCAGCTGGTATAAAAAACGTAGTCTCAAATTCTGGAATTGCTTTAACAGAAAGCCAAATAAATTTGATTTGGAAGTTTTTTTCCAATCCAATAATATGTTTGGATGGCGATGTAAGTGGACAAAAAGCAGCTTTACGTATTGCAGAAAGCCTTTTGCCTCACATCAAAGAGAATAATCAAATAGGATTTGTAACTCTATCAAAAGGTATGGATCCCGACGATTACATTAAAGAAAAAGGAAAGGATAGTTTTCAAGAGCTTTTGTCAAAAAAATTGTCTATTGAGGAATTTATTTGGAAAATTTATTTAAACAACCTTGATAGATCAGATCCATTTGCCTCCTCTAAATTTGAAAAAAAGTTTAGAAATTTGTGCAATTCAATTAAAGATCAAACTCTAAAAAAATATATTTTAGAAAATTATTTAGAAAAAATAAGAAATTTAACTCCTCTACAAAAAAATAATATAAGAAATAATAAAAGTAAAAGTTATAGAATACTTAATGAAACTAAAAGAATTTCTGTTGCAAAGGAGCATCTTAGTAAAGAAGAAATAAAAGAATACTCAATACTATATATAATGTTCAATTATCCAGGAATAATTTCCCCAAGAATCGAAATTTTTAGAGATATTCAATTTTCATCAGAAAGTTTGAATCAATTAAAATCAGAACTAATTCAATTAATTTTTGAAGAAAAATTTAATGATGCAAACAAATCAGAAATAATGAAAAAATATTTGAATTTAGTAAATGACATAAATCAAAATGTTGTAATCAAAAATATTTTTTTGAAAAAGGATCAAGAGAAACAAATTGAACTACTAAACGAAATACTTAAGGAACTAAATGATATTAAATTCTCAAAAAAAATTGAAAATCTTGAGAACAAGTTAATAGAGAAATTTGATGAAAAATCTTACTCTGATTTAATAAAGCTTAAAAGTCAGATAAATAAAGAGTAAATTTAGTGTAGATTTTTAGCAATTTGTCACTATATATATAAAACATTTATCTTAAGCATATGAAAACCAAACTAATAACAAAATCCTTTGAACGACTTTTAGAAAAAGGTCTTCATAGAGGTTTTATTACTTACGAGGAACTTGGGAAGTCTTTAGGAAAAAGGAATAGCTCTAACGAAAATTTAGAAAAAGCTTTAATAATTTTATTTGATAAAAAAGTAACTTTAGTTTCAAAAAAATCTGAGTTCCAATCTCAAAAGAAAAAAGAAGTAAATCAGACAGACGCAGATAAAACTACCGATAAAAGTGATGATCCGATTAGAATGTACCTAAGGGAGATGGGTGGAGTTGAATTACTCTCACGTGATGGTGAAATTGCAATAGCAAAAAGAATTGAGGCTGGTAAAAATGTAATGATCAATGCTCTTACACAAAGTCCATTAATCTCAAAAAAGATTTTTGAATGGAAAGACCTACTAGAAAAAAATGAGTTATTAGTAAGAGATATTATAGATATAGATTCTACTTATGAAGATTTTGAAAATGATAACTCTGCTGATTCAGATTTAAAAAAAGCATCTAAACAGAAAAATAAGGATGATAAAATTAAAGAAAAAAAAGATGATACTAAAGAAAAAGGTGAAGAAAAAACTGAAGAATTTACTGAGCAAGATGAATTCAACGTTTCCCTTGCTGCAATGGAAGAAGAAATCAAACCTAAAGTTATTTCTCTAATACAAAATCTTTCAAAAAATTATTCAAAACTTAAAAAATATCAAATTGAAAAACTTGACTGTATTTTGAATGCAAAAGAGTTATCAGTTTCAAAAAATAAAAATTTGAAGAAAATACAAGGCATTCTTGTTGAAGACTTTAAAAACTTACAATTAAGCCCCTCTGTTGTTGAAGAATTAGTCCAGGCTCATTATAAAGAAAACAAAAAAATATTATCTTTAGAAGGTGTGCTACTTAGACTTGCAACAGATAATAAAATTTCTAGAGAAGAATTTATAAAATATTACGTTGGTAATGAAATAAACTCTAAATTTGAATCATTTTTAAAAGAAAATAAAACATGGAAAAATTTCTTTAAAAAACACAAAAAAGAATTCAATGAGATAAGAGAAAGATTAATTGAATTTAGTAAAAAAATTGAACTCCCGGTTGGCGAATTCAAATCATTAGTTAAAAGAATACAAAAAGGGGAGAGGGAGTCTAGAGTTGCTAAGAAAGAAATGGTTGAGGCTAATTTAAGATTGGTAATTTCAATTGCAAAAAAATACACAAATAGGGGATTGCAATTTTTAGATCTTATTCAGGAAGGAAACATTGGATTGATGAAAGCAGTTGATAAATTTGAGTATAGAAGAGGCTATAAGTTCTCCACTTATGCTACTTGGTGGATTAGACAAGCAATTACAAGATCAATAGCGGATCAAGCAAGAACTATAAGAATTCCTGTGCACATGATCGAAACAATTAATAAAATTGTGAGAACTCAAAGACAGATTTTAAGTGAATTTGGAAGAGAGGCAACCCCAGAAGAATTAGCCAAGAAGTTAGCAATGCCACTGGAAAAAGTGAGAAAAGTTTTAAAAATTTCAAAAGAACCAGTATCATTAGAAACACCTGTTGGAGATGAAGAAGATAGCAGTCTAGGTGATTTCATTGAGGACAAGAACGCTCTTCAACCTCTTGATACTGCAATTAGATCAAACTTGAGTGAGTCAACTACTAAAATCCTTGCATCACTCACACCAAGGGAGGAAAGAGTTTTGAGAATGAGATTTGGTATTGGAATGAACACAGATCATACTTTGGAAGAAGTTGGTCTCCAATTTAATGTTACAAGAGAAAGAATCAGACAAATAGAGGCAAAAGCTTTGAGGAAATTGAAACACCCAAGTAGATCGAAACAGTTGAAAAGTTTTTTAGAAAAGTAATTTCATAGCTTCAAATTTTTATTTTATGGTTCAAATTGTTAATTTTAAAATAAACGAAAGCTTTAAAAAAAAATTTTTATCATTTATTTCATCAAATTTATTTCAAAAAAATAAAAAAAATTTTAAATCTGATTATTGGGAATATAATACTGAAATAATTAAATATACTATTAGAGATAATATATTGTCTATTAGGGGAAATTCAGGTTTTTATTATGAAGAAAAAAATTTTATTAAAAAAATTAAAAAAAAATTAAAAAATTTTTTGAACATTTTTAACTTAAGTCAGGTCAGATATAATTCTTATGCCAAAGCTTTTGAAAAAGCTATATCTTTAAAAAAAAGCTTAAAGCATCAAGTTAAATTTAAAAAGTCAAATTTTATAGCAAATAATATTAAAGAAATAAAAAAAATCTACCCTTTTATCAAATTTGAGATTAATGAACATGTAATCAGAAGCTATTATAATATTAACCTATTAAACAGCTATTTTGAGATAAAAGATAAAGATTTTATTTTAGAGATAGGACCAGGTGGTTGTAATTTGGTTTCACTTTTGAAACATCATTTTAGTAATAAATGTTTCGTATTAGTCGATTTACCTGAAACATTAATTTTATCAATATCTACAATAAACGAGCTATTTCCTCAGTCAAAAATATTGTTTCCAAATGAATGTGACAAGAAAATTAATAAACAGTTTTTAGAAAAATATGATTTTATTTTTTTAACGCCCGCTCAAATAAATTTATTAGAAGATAATTTAATAGATCTTAGCATTAATACTAATTCATTCGGTGAAATGCAAATAGATCAAATTAACAAATATTTAAAATTCATCCAAAGAGTTTCTAAAAACGGTTCTTTTTTTTTTAATACCAATAGAATTGAAAAATATGCAATAGCTAATAAAAATGAAAATAATAAAGTTGAAACGCCTCCAACGAGATATATTGATTATCAGTTTTTTGATAATGATATTAAATTTTATGAAATTTGTGATTTTAAAATTGAAGTTCAAAGAAATCCTGTTTTCACAAGGTTAGAAAAAGTTGTTAAATAGTTTTCAATATATATGAATTACTTAGAATTTTATAAATGGTTTGATAAATTGTCTCCAAAATTACAAATTAGGAAGGAAGCTTTTTACAAAATCTTTAAGTATTTAGATAGCATGCCTGATCCAATTATTATTGTAGAAACTGGCTGCTTAAGGATTAAAGATAATTACCTAGATGGCCAAAGTACACTTTTGTTTGATAAATATACACAATTTAGAGACAAAAATTCAAAAGTCTTTACTATGGATATAGATCCAAAAGCTACAAAAGTTTGCTCTGAAAATGTTAGTAAAAATGTTTTAATTCATACTGGAGACAGTGTTGAACATTTGAAAAAATTAACAAAAGAATTTATTTTAAATAAAATTAACGTTTCATTATTTTATCTTGATAGTTTTGATTGTAATTGGAAAGATTTAAAACAATCTTCTGAACACCATTTAAAAGAATTTCAGAGTATTCAAAAAATTCTAAAAAAAGACACTTTACTTGTCGTCGATGATTCACCAATAGTAGGATACTTCCAGCAAACTGGATTAAAAAATAATTTTAATCTTATTAATCCTGGTCTTGTTCCTGCCCCAACTATTTCAGGGAAAGGGGGTCTCGTTCATCAACATGCAATACGAGCAGGTGCAAAAATGTTATTTTCAAACTACCAAACTGGATGGATCGGATTTAATTAAATTATGTTTTAATGCTTTTAAAACAAATAATTTACAATGTTGCCTGGCTCTAAAAAGTAATGTAAACACTTAATTGTTAGGGGCCTGTAGCTCAGCTGGTTAGAGCAGTACACTCATAATGTATTGGTCCCAGGTTCGAATCCTGGCGGGCCCACCAACTAATCTGAAATTGTTCCAATAAGCCACAAAGATATTAAAATATACCAAATCATACTTTATTTATTTGAGAATTCTTCCAATGTTTTAAAAAGAGCATTTATGTCATTGTTATTACTACTTAATATAGATGCAAATTCCTCTTTTTGTGTTCTTGCCAAACTTAGACCTTCGATTATTAAATCTCTTATTAAAGGTTTTTCAGGGTCTTTTGTGTAAACTCTCCAATCGATTTTTACCTCAGGTCTTTTGTCTGTTTTCAGCAACATACTTTTTACTATAGTATATTTTTCATTTACCCTCTCAGCTGACAGAACACTTATTTTCGGATCTGAATAATCTGTTAGCCTTGAAGTAAAACTTTTCAAAAAGTATTTTTCAAACACAGCTTCATATCTCTGTTTTTGATCTGGAGTTATTTCTTTCCTTTTTTTTCCCAAAGTATAATAACCAATACCTTTTACATCTACAGTTTTTAGTGCAATTATTGATAGTTTTTCGGCTTTTATTTCTTTTGTGTCTTGGCTATTTAATATCAATTTGGCTTCATTAATTATTTCTGAGATAAATTTTTCAGGATCTGAACTATAAGCTGCAACCAATGAATTTGTAGAAAAAAAAATAAAAGAAATAATAAGAAAAGATGAAAATATCCTTTTCATGATCCTAAATTTATTGATTGTCGATTTCTTCCCAATCGCTATCATCTTGTTTTTTGTTAGAAATTGGAGTATTAGAAATTTTTTGAGCTCTATTTTGTAAATACAAACTCTTCACAGAAGCATAAAAGTCTATTGAATTATTTTGTAAACTATCAATGGACTCAATATTTTTTGATCTAAAATCTACTGCATCCGTTCCTTTATAAATATAATAATTATGTTCCTGCAAATTATCATTACCTACAATCATATCTGTTTCAGTGTTGTGTGTGACTTGATAGACTGGATCTATAAAGACATTACCAACCATCCCTACAGCATCCCTGGCAGTAGTTGGCCCTAAAATTGGTAAAACAAAGTAGCACCCTGTATCTGCACCCCAAACTCCTAAGGTCTGACCAAAATCTTCTCTACTTCTTTTAGTTAAACCCATTTTTGTAGCTGGATCAAATACTCCCAAAATACCAACTGTAGTATTAACCGCAAATCTACCCGCGGTATTTGCTGCTCCTTTCAAGTCTCCTTGTAAAACATTATTTGAAAAGCTTAACAATGATCTTAAATTTTCAATAAAGTTGCTCGAACCTTTTCTGATTGGAACAGGTAAAGCCCTATAGCCTTTTGCCACTGGTTTAAATACAGCTCTATCTAATGCCATATTAAATTTTAGTGTTCCTCTACTAAATTTTTCAAAACATTCATTGGCAGTGTATTTTTCTTCTGCCATTGAGCTCGTAAAGCAAAGCGATAGAATTGTTATTGCGTAGATTAAAGTTTTTAAGGGTTTTTGAGCCATTTTTTATGTTATATATCTTTTTTATGGAAATTACCAAATTCTATTCTAAAAACTTTGATAAAAAAAAGCGAACCGGTAAAAATATAACATCAATTATACTCCATTATACAGGAATGCAATCAGAGCGAGAATCTATTAAAAGGTTAACTAAACGAAGCTCAAAAGTAAGCTGTCATTATTTAATAAATAGGCGTGGCAAAATATTTAGACTGGTAAAAGATGAAGATATAGCTTGGCATGCTGGAAAATCGATGTGGGGAAAATACAAAAATTTAAACAAAAATTCTATCGGTATTGAACTAGTTAATAGAGGTCACAAATTTGGTTACCAAACTTTCCCCAAAATACAGATAAAAAAATTAGTCAAGCTTTGTAAATTTTTAATGAAAAAATATAATATTAACAAAAAATTAGTATTAGGTCATTCAGACATTGCTCCACTAAGAAAAATAGACCCAGGCGAGAAATTTCCTTGGAATTATTTGTCATCAAAAGGAATTGGCATTTATCCAAAAAAAATATTTAAAAAAAAAGGAAATAATTTAATCTCAAAAAATGAGTTATTTTTTAATAATTTACATAAAATTGGCTACAGGTATTTAGATGCAAAATTAAAGAAAAAAATAATAAAAAACTTTCAAAGAAGATATCGCCAAAAGAAAATAAATGGTATTTTAGACCAAGAAACCCTGAAAATAAGTGAATTTTTAACAAAAAATTGAAAATATCTTGATTTTATTTTCTTAGGCATTATACCAACACTTGCTAGGCAATTGGATTGTCGCCACTTTCATTGTAGAAATTGGAGGAAAGTCCGGGCTCCGTAAAGACGCGATGCCAGTTAACGGCTGGCGAGGGTGACCTTAGGGATAGTGCCACAGAGAATAGACCGCCTAATCAAGGTAAGGGTGAAACGGTGTGGTAAGAGCACACCGGTTTTTTGGTAACAAAAAACGCACGGCAAACCCCATCGGGAGCAAGACTATAAAGAGATGACACTGCGTAAGCTAAAAACAGTCTTTAGTTAGTCATCAGGGTTAGTCGCTTGAGTTTAAGTGTGAACTTAAACCTAGATAAATGACATCTTAAATGACAGAACCCGGCTTAAAGATTGCCTAGCAAATCATCTAAAATGTTCATGTTTTGTATTCACAGTGAAGGTTGAGTTTCAAAACCTATTAATAAATAAGGTATTGACTAAAGTTTATTATACCCATACTATCCCATGAATTCCCATATAAAGGGAATTAGGAGATTTTGAAAGAAAGATGAAATATGTTTTTGTCAAGTTACGAGAACAAATTAGACAAAAAGGGAAGGGTGTCAGTGCCATCAAGTTTTAGAGCATATCTAAATTCTATGGGCTATAACGGATTTATTACATATCCCTCCTTTAATCATTCAGCATTAGATGGATGTGCGCAAGATAGAATTGAAAAATTATCAGAAAGCATCGACTCTCTCGGTCCATTCGAAGACAAAAGAGATTATTTTGCCACTTCTGTTTTGTCAGAGAGTGTCAATCTGAATTTTGATAGTGAGGGAAGAGTATCTGTACCTGAAAAATTATTACAGCATGCAAAAATTAAATCCAATATAGTTTTCGTTGGACTGGGCAAAGTCTTTCAAATGTGGGATCCAAAATTATTTACAAATTTTAAATCAATAGCTAGAAAAAAATCTTATTTAAATAGATCTGCGCTTAAGTGGGATAATAAATTTAAAAAGGAGGGTGTATGACAATAAATATCGGTGGTGGAGAATTAAAAGAACTTAAACCAAGAATTTTAGTAATGGGTGTTGGCGGCGCTGGTGGAAATGCAATTAACGCAATGATTGAAGACGGAATGCAAGGTGTAGAGTTTGTGGCGGTAAATACAGATGCACAAGATCTTAAAAATAATAAAGCTGATGCAAAAATTCAAATCGGAATGAATTTAACAAAAGGACTTGGTGCAGGTGCTAAGCACGACATTGGTCAAGCAGCTGCTGACGAATCTCTCAATGAGATAGTAACATATTTACAAGGTGCTAACATGGTTTTTATAACTGCTGGTATGGGCGGGGGAACTGGAACTGGTGCATCGCACGTAATCGCAAGAGCAGCAAAAGAATTGAATATTCTTACTGTTGGAGTAATAACCCTTCCTTTTTCATATGAGGGACCAAAAAGGATGAGAAGAGCTCATGATGGTTGGGCTCATTTAAAAAAACATCTTGATGCATCTATAGTTGTTCCTAATCAAAATCTTTTTAAAATTGCGAATGAAGCAACCACATTTGAAAATTCTTTTTTACTTTCGAATAATGTACTTAAACAAGGTGTAAGAAGCATTACTGACTTAATGGTTCGACCAGGTTTAATTAACTTAGATTTTGCAGATGTCGAAACAGTTATGAGTTCAATGGGTAAAGCAATGATGGGTACTGGAGAAGCTGAGGGAGAAAATAGAGCTTTAGCAGCAACCGAGTCAGCTTTGAACAACCCTTTAATTGATGATTATTCGCTAAAAGGTGCTAAGGGGCTATTAGTAAATATTACTGGTGGTGATGACATTAAATTATTCGAGGTGGATCAAGCAGTAAATAAGATCAGATCGGAAGTCGATCCCGAAGCTGAATTAATATTTGGAGCCATTAAGGATGAAAGTTTAAGTGGAAAAATGAGAGTTTCGATTGTTGCAACAGCTTTAGATGGAGAAGCTCCTGAAACAAAGTCTGTAGTTAATATGGTACATAGAATAAATAACAGAAACCATGGTTACTCCGAAAGTAATTTTTCTACAAGCAGTAATATCGTTCAATCTTCACCTAGTTTAGATTCTATTCAAGGCGCAACAGCTTTAAAATTAGATGATGAAATAAAAACAGAACAAGAAACTTTAAATGAGAATAAACAGGAAATAAATACTCAGACAAATTTGGATTCCGGAATATCTCTTGATAGCGCCTCTTATTTTGAAAATAACTTTAATCAAGAACAAACTCATAAAGATGAAGTTCAAGAGGAAGTAATAATTGATGATATTTCAATTTATGAAGAAAAACCTATTGAAAACACAGAGATGAATTCTATTAAAGAAGAAGGTTTTCCCCAGTTATTTTCCGATGAAGCAAAAAATCAAACTCCATCGGAAGATAACAATAGAGAAGACATGAAAAACGAGGAAGAGGAATTCGAAATACCTGCGTTTTTACGTAAACAAAAATTTTAAATTTCAAGGCAGGATGAAAAATCTTTCATCTCCCCAAGACATATCACATTATCCTGTAATGCTGGATGAGGTTTTAAAAATATGTAATCCTATAAACGGTGGCGATTTTATAGATTGTACATTTGGATATGGAGGATTTAGTAATGCCATATTGTCATTTCCAAAAACAAAAGTCATTGCACTCGACAGAGATATTCAAACAAAGAAATATGCAGAAAAAATTAAAAAAAAATATAAAGATCGTTTTTCTTTTTATAATAAAAAATTTAGTGAATTATCAAAAAATATTACTACAAAAAAATTTGATTTCATAATTTTTGATCTTGGAGTATCAAACATGCAAATTCTTAATTTAGATAGAGGTTTTTCTTTTAATTCTAAAACAAGTATTGATATGAGAATGGGTTTAAATTTGATTTCAGCAAATGAAGTTATAAATACTTATAGCCAACAAACTTTAAATGACATAATTAGACTTTTTGGGGAGGAAAAAGAAAGTTTTAAAATATCAAAAAATATAATAAATGAGAGAAAAAAATCACCAATATCATCAAGTTTTGATTTTGCTAGAATTATAAAAAAAAGTAAAAAAAAAGATTTTAATAAAAAAATAAATATTTCAACAAAGACTTTTCAAGCATTAAGAATCTTCGTTAATAAAGAGTTTTCTGAATTAATAAATGGTCTTATCGAAGCTACTAAATTGATAAAGTCAGGCGGAAAAATAATTGTAATTAGCTTCCATTCTTTAGAGGATAAAATTGTAAAGTTTTTTTTTACAAATTATTCAAAAAACAAATCTAAAGTATCAAGGTATTTACCTGATTTATCAAAAGGGAGCACCCTGTTTGAAAATTATAAAAATAAAATAGTTACACCAAGTTCAGAAGAAATTATAAAAAATAATGCATCTAGATCGGCTAAGTTAAGGTACATAACAAGATCTAAAAATGATTTCTTTTATCCCGATGATTTAAAAAAAAAGTTTATAAAATATTTGGAGCTTGAGAACCGTTATGTTTAATAAACGATTAATTATATCTTTATCAATTTTTTTTATTTTTATGATCTACACTTCTTCTGTAAAGCACAAAACAAGAAATTTAGAAAAAAAAATAAATAATTTAAATAGTGAAATTGGCGTTTTAAAAAAACAGTTTAAAGATGCTAAAACCGATTATGTGTTTCTTTCAAGTCCGGAACAACTTAAAAAATATTTAATTACTTTAAATATTAATGATTTTTCCATTTACGATGCTTCAAGAATATTTTTCTCAACAGATCAATTTACAATTTACGACGATAAACAAACTAGCTTGCTAAATATTAAGTAGAAATGAAAAAAATACCAAAAAATCAGAACCAAAGGAGTTTTTATTTTAATGAATATAATCAAAATATATTTAATGAGAAAAAAAATAATAATTTAAATATAAATCAAGATAGAGTGTATGTACTTTTTTTTATATTTTTTTGTTTAATATTTATATTTGCTATAAAAATCTTTTTTGTTTCTCTTAAAACTTACGACTCAGAAAATTATTTGAAAAGTTATAATAATTTTAAACCACTAAGAAATGATATTGTAGATAGAAATGGAGATTATATTGCCAGAAATATTCCAGTTTATCATGTAGCAATAAAACCAAAGTTAATTAAGGATAAAAAAAAATTTATTATTAAACTCAAGTTACTCGATACAACACTTGATTATAAAAAAATAGAAAATAAATTAAAAAAAAACAGTTATTTTTATTTGAAAAAAAATCTCACATTAGATGAAAAAAATAAATTTTGGTCATTAGGTGAAAAAGGTTTAATTTTTGAGATTACACAAACAAGAATTTATCCCCATAAAAATTTATTTAGCCATGTCCTAGGTCAAATTGATATTGATAATAATGGAATTTCTGGAATAGAAAAATTTTATGATACCGACCTTAAAAAAAATGATAATCAATCAATTCACTTATCTCTAGATACAAATTTACAATATTTGATAAGAGAGGAACTGCTTAAGTCTCTTTCAACTTTTCAATCAAAGGGAGCAGCAAGTCTTTTGATGGACGTCAATACTGGTGAAATATTATCTTTAATTTCTTTACCTGATTATAATCTTAACTTAAGACAAGATTTAAAAGACAAAAATTTTACAAATAAAATAACAAAAGGTGTTTTTGAACTAGGTTCTATTTTTAAAACATTTACTTTAGCTTTAGCCATTGAGAATGATTTATATTCTCCAAGCACAATTATTAAAAATATACCTGATAAAATTCAATGTTCAAAATTTACAATCAATGAGCATGATGAAATGCCAAGCGATCTGACTTTAAAAGAAATTTTAGTTAGATCTTCTAATATTGGAACTATCAAAGTTGCTAGGAGTTTAGGTGAAGACAAACTTAAAAATTTTTTGGAAGATTTAAATTTATTAAATAAAATTAATTTAGAATTAAATGAAATTGGATCCCCATTAAAATTTTTATGGAATAAATGTAAGTTAGAAACAGTATCGTATGGTCACGGAATAACAACTACTCCTTTGCAGGCGGCATCAGCTTACGCATCAATAACTAATGGTGGCATAGTTGTTAATCCAACACTTATAAAAAATAAAACTATGAATTCTAAAACAAAAAGGATTGTAAGTTTAAAAACTAGCAAAAATATAAATAATATGTTGCGAGAGGTCGTAGTTAGTGCAGATGGAACTGCGTCATTAGCTGAAGTTAATGGTTATTATGTTGGAGGAAAAACTGGAACAGCAAATAAGAATATTAATGGTGAATACACCTCGAAAAAATTAACATCTTTTATTTCTGTTTTTCCAACAAACGATCCTAAATATTTATTATTAACATTAATAGACGAACCTAAACCAGCACCTGAGCTTGTTTACAATTATAGAGGAAAAAAAATTTCAGGAATACACAGAAATGAGTCCGGTTGGAATTCTGCTTATGTTGCTGGCAAAATTATAGAGAAAATTGGTCCTATTTTAGCCATAAATAAAAACGATTTTTATGACAACTATGTTGTTAAAAAATCTGATTGATAACTTAAATTCTAAAATTAGTAATTTAAAGATTAGAAAGATATCATCAGATAGCAGAAAAATTCAAAAGGGCGATTTATTTGTTTCTATTAAAGGAAACAAATTAGATGGTAATAAATTTATTGATCATGCAATTTTAAAAGGAGCAAAAGTTGTAGTTTATTCAGGTTTAATAAAGAAAAAGTATAAAAATATCACTTACATCAAAACAAAAAATACTAGAGAGAAACTCGCAGAAATTTCATCAAAATACTTCAAAAAAAAACCAAAAAATATTATTGCTGTTACAGGCACAAATGGCAAAACATCAGTATCAGATTTTTTTCACCAAATTTTTACACTGAATAATAAACCTGTGGGACTTCTTGGAACCTTGGGGTTTAAAAAAAATAATAATTTAAAAAAAAGACAATTAACTACTTTAGATTCATTAAATCTTCATAAAGATTTAGAAGAAATGAAAAAATCAAAAATAGACAACGTTATTATTGAGGCATCAAGCCATGGCCTTATTCAAAATAGATTAGATTTTTTAAATATTAAATCAGGCATTTTTACAAATTTAAGCCATGATCACTTAGATTATCATAAAAATATGAAAAATTATTTTTCAGCGAAGTTAATTTTATTTAAAAAATTACTTAAAAAAAAATCGACAATTATTACAGACTCAGAAATTAAGGAATATCAGGTTTTTAAGCGATTACAAAAAAAGAAAAACTTAAACTTGCAAAGTATAGGCAATTTTGGAAATACTTTTAAAATTTTAAATCATAGAATTTTTAATAATTATCAATTTATTAAAATCTTACATAATAAAAAAAAATATAATTTAAAAATAAATTTAATTGGATCAATTCAAATAAAAAACTTACTCATGGCTATTTTAGCTTGCAAAATTTGTGGTTTAAGTATCCAAAATATATTTAGAGTTATAAATGAAATTAAAAGTGTAAATGGAAGGTTGGAATTTATTAGATCTTTACCAAATCAATCAAAGATTTTTTTAGATTATGCTCATACACCTGAAGCATTAAAAAATGCAATAATTTCTCTTGAGGAACATTTTAATAAAAAAATAACCGTCATTTTTGGTTGTGGTGGTGAGAGAGACAAGTCAAAAAGAAAAAAAATGGGAGAGATAGTAAATAAATTATGTGAAAAAATCATAGTTACTGATGACAACCCAAGAAATGAAAACCCATCTAAAATTAGAAAACAAATTCTTAAAGTAATAGATGAGGGTAAAGCAAGAGAAGTACCTGATAGAAAAAAAGCAATCACTTTTGCATTAAAAAATTCTAGTCCATATGAAATTATTTTAGTAGCCGGAAAAGGTCATGAAAATTACCAAAACTTAGGAAAAAAAGAAATTTTTTTTAGTGATAAAATAACAATTAAGAAAGTTAATTTAGGAAAAATAAGCAACAAAAAAAATCAATTAAAATATAACGATAATATATTAAATAAAATATTGAAAAATAAAAAAGAAAATCTTTTTTCTGGCGTTTCAATAAATTCAAAAACAATTAAAAAAAATAATTTATTTATTGCAATTAAAGGCAAAAATAAAGATGGGCATAATTTTTTAAATCAGGCAATGGGTAAAGGTGCAAATTATTGTGTTGTTTCAAAAAATGTCAAAAAAAAATTTAAACCGATTAAAGTAAAAAATACTTTCAATTTTCTAAAAACTTTCTCCATAAAGAAACGGGAGTTATCCTCAGCAAAATTTGTAGCTATTACAGGAAGTGCTGGCAAAACATCATTAAAAACCATGTTAGGAAATTTATTAAAATTATACTCAAAAACTTACTTTTCACCGCAATCATACAATAACCACTATGGGGTTCCGTTAAGTTTATCTAATATTGAACCTGAGCATAACTTTGGAGTATTTGAAGTTGGAATGAATAAATTTAATGAAATTCATAAACTCTCTTCAATTTTAAAACCAGACATAGGTATTATTACAAATATTTCTGAAGCACATTTAGAAAACTTTAGACACATTTCTGACATAGCTAAAGCAAAAGGTGAAATTATTCATAATATTAAAAAAAATGGGCTAATAATTCTTAATCGTGATGATAAATTTTTTAATTTTCACTGTAAAATAGCCAATAAAAAAAATATTCTAATTAAATCCTTTGGATATTCCAAAAATGCTGATTTTAAATTTTTAAATACTAAGAAAATCAAAAATAATTTATTTCTTAATGCATCTTTAGAAGGAGAGAAAATATCTTTACCTATTAATAATTCTAATAAAAATTTTATTATGAATATACTTTGCTGTTTAGCAGTGCTAAGTTATTTAAATTTAAATACTAACAATATTCAAAAGTTTTTTAAAAATCAAAAACCTTTAAAAGGGAGAGGAAAAATTAAAAAAGTAAAAAGGTTTGGTAAAACTTTTTATTTAATTGATGAAAGTTATAATGCAAATCCTTTGTCAGTTAAAACAGCTTTAGAAAATTTTTCAAATATAAGAAAAAATGGGAAGAAAAAGTATTTCTTTTTTGGTGACATGATGGAATTAGGAAGTAAATCACATATTTACCACAAAAAAGTTACAAATTTTATTAATAAAAGTGATATTGATAAAACTTATGTTTATGGAAAAAGGGCGTCTAAAGCATATAAATTTATCAAGAAAAATAAAAGAGGTGAACTTATTAATAATTTTGAGAAATTCGATAAAGTTATATCGAAAATTTTGAAAAACGGAGATTATTTAATGATAAAAGGATCAAACGCAACAAAACTTTACACAGTTTCTGACAATTATTTAAAAGGTACACAAAATGCTTTATAGTTTTCTTACATCCCTTGTTGACACATTTTCTTTTTTGAATGTTTTCAAATATATTACTTTTAGAATTGGTCTATCAGTAGTTACATCTTTAATAATAATCTTTTTAATTGGTAATCCACTTATAAATTATTTTGCAAAAAAACAAATTACTGGCCCCATAAGACAAGATGGACCAATCGATCATATTATTAAAAAAAGTGGGACTCCAACAATGGGAGGGTTAATGATACTAATTGGAATTATAGTCAGTACCATTTTGTGGGCAGATTTAAAAAATATTTATATTTGGATTGTTTTATTTGTTTGTACATCTTTAGGTTTATTAGGTTTTTTAGATGATTATTTAAAAATTAAATTAAAAAATTCTTCAGGTATAAATGCCAAATTAAAATTTTTTGGACAATTTATAATAGCTTTAATAGCAATATTGACTTTAGTTTATTTTGCCGATCATAAGACTATATCAAATTTATATTTTCCTTTTTTCAAAAACCTAATTTTAAATATGGGTTTATTTTTTATTCCATTTGGAATTTTTGTTATTATTGGCTCTTCAAATGCAGTAAATTTAACAGATGGTTTAGACGGTTTAGCAACCGTTCCAGTTATGTTAGTGGCACTATCATTTTCACTTATATGCTATCTAGTGGGTAACACTATTTTTTCAGATTACCTTCAGATCCAATACGTTCCAAATGTTGGTGAACTATCAGTTTTTTGTGGATCGATAGTGGGGTCTTGTCTTGGTTTTCTTTGGTATAACGCACCGCCAGCCAAAATTTTTATGGGAGATACAGGTTCATTATCTCTAGGTGGATCAATAGCCTCCGTAGCAATAATTGTAAAACACGAAATAGTTCTTGCTATAGTCGGAGGTCTTTTTGTTTTAGAGACAGCATCAGTAATAATTCAAGTAGTTTCTTTCAAGCTAACCGGAAAAAGAGTTTTTAAAATGGCACCTATTCACCATCATTTTGAAAAAAAAGGTTGGGCAGAGTCCACAGTAGTAATTAGATTTTGGATAATATCAATTATCCTTGCTCTAATTGGACTTGCAACTTTAAAATTAAGATAAAATGATATTTAAGCATATTCTGAAAAATAAAAGTTTTTTAGTTTATGGACTAGGCTTAACCGGTCGATCTGTATTAAAATTTTTAAAAAAAACAAAAGCCAAAAGTATTTATCTTTGGGATGATAATATTAGTTTAAGAAAAAAATTTAATTTAAGAGAAAACAACAATTCGATAAAAAGAAAATTTTCAGAGGTAGACTATATAGTACTAAGCCCCGGTATTAGTCTTAGAAAAAGCAATAAAAAAGAACAACTAAATAAAAATCAAAGAAAAATAATTACCGATATAGATCTTTTTTTTCTAACTAATAAAATTTTCAAATCTGTGGTTGTAACAGGTACAAACGGAAAATCTACAACATGCAGTATTATTAAAAAGGTTTTATCTGATTCAGGATATAACACTGTAGCAGTAGGTAATATAGGCAAACCAATTTTAAATTATAATATTGGAAAAAAAAAAAATGTTGTAATAGTCATTGAGATGTCTTCTTTTCAATTGGAATATTCAAAATTCGTAAAACCAAATCATGCAATTCTTACTAACATAACTAGAGATCACCTAGATTGGCATGGAACTATGAAAAATTATATTAATTCAAAATTTAAAATCTTTTTGCTTCAAAATAAAAAAGATTATGCCTATTTACCTCAAAACAACAACATAATTAAAATTTTCAAAAAAAATAATATGGAAGCTAACATTATTTTAAATAAAGGAAGGATACAAAAATATATTAAAGAAAATATTTCAAATACTCATTTAATGTCAAAAAGCAATCTTGAAAACATATCTTTTGTTTATGATTTAAAAAATAATTTTAAAATAAGCAATAAAAGTTTTTTCACCTCTTTAAATAAATTCAAAGGTTTACCTCATCGACAAGAAATATTTCTTAAAAAAAATAATATTTATTTTATTAATGACTCGAAAGCCACAACATTTACGGCAACCGAAGAGTGTTTAATAAATTATAAAAATATATTTTGGATTGTGGGAGGCCTCAAAAAAGTTGGTGATCGATTTAATTTAAGTAAAATTAAAAAAAATATATATAAAGCTTTTATTATTGGAAAAAATAGATCTTTTTTTAAAAATAAAATAAATAAAAAAATAGATTACGTAGAAACAGAAAATATTCATAAAGCAGTTAAAAATATATTCAGTGAACTTAAAAATTTTTATAAAAATAAAGATAAAATATTTGTTATATTAAGCCCTGCATGCGCATCTTATGATCAATTTAAAAATTTTGAGGAGAGGGGAGAACTATTTAAAAAACTAATTAAGTATAATGCAAAAAGATATCTCTGAAAATATTAAGTCAAAATACTTTAAGTTTAATAAGTATTGGAGAAATATTGACAAACAAATACTATTTGGTTTCTCTTTATTATTTATTCTAGGTGTTTTTTTTTCATTCTCATCTACATCAATTTTAGCAGATGAGAGATTAGATCGAGAATATTATTCATTTTTCCAAAAACATTTACTTTACGCTACTCTGTCTTTTTGTTTGATGATTTTTATTTCTTTTTTAAATAAGGATTTTTTAAATAAAACTTTTGTACCTTGCTTTCTGATTTTTTTTATTTTGTTATCTGTAGTTCCATTTATTGGAATAGAGGTAAAAGGAGCTAAAAGATGGTTAAATTTATATTTTTTTAATTTTCAACCAGTTGAATTTATAAAGCCATTTTTCATTTTAATAATTGCGCAAATTATAAGCTCAAATAATTTTAAAAGCCTAAACTTTACTCACTTTATTTCATTTATAATTTTATCCTTCATAATATTTCTCCTTGTAGTCCAACCAGACATAGGTCAATCAGTTTTATTAATAGTAACTTGGATTTCAGTAATTTTTGTTTCGGGTATGAATATTTATTTTATATTTGCCCTAAGCGTTATAGTTATTTCAGGCTTTTTTAGTTTAATTTTTTTCTCTCCTGAAAAATTTAATTATATTCTAAGTCGAATTTCGTCTTTTATAGATCCTTCAAAAGGTGATGGTTTTCAATCACAAAAAGCAATTGATGCGATAAGACTAGGAGGGGTAAAAGGACAAGGGATGGGTGAAGGTATTTTAAAAGAGTCTGTACCAGAAGCACATACTGATTATATTATTGCTGTAATCAGTGAAGAATTTGGATCAATAGTTTCGATACTAATAATATGTATTTTTCTTTTTATTGCTTTACGGCTCACTAAAATAATTATTGATTCTAAAAATAACTTTTTAAAATTATCTTTAAGCGGCTTGGTTTCCTTAATTATTTTTCAAACTTTTATACACGTAGGGGTCAACGCAAACTTATTACCAACTACAGGTATGACATTACCATTTTTAAGTTACGGGGGCTCTTCGTTAATATCAAGCGGCATAACAGCAGGAATAATTTTAAATTATACGAGCTTGGAGATTGAGAATTAAATGGATAAAAAAAATTGCATTGTTATTGCTGCGGGCGGAACTGGTGGACACGTATTCCCGTCTATTTGTTTAGCTAATTATTTAATGAAAGATTATGATATAGAAATTTTTACAGATGAAAGAGGTACAAAATATTTAAATACTCATAAAAATATCAAAATAAAAAAAATTACTTCAAGCAGAGTTTTTAATAAAAATATTATTTATTTTATAATAGGAATAGTTAAAGTTTTTTTATCAATTATTTTCTCAATAATACTTTTAATAAAACGCAAACCAAAATTGATTATTGGTATGGGAGGTTATTCATCTTTCCCAGTATGTCTGTCAGGATTTTTTTTAAAAATCCCAGTATTCATTTATGAGAACAATTTAATTATTGGAAGAGCAAATAAAATTCTTTTACCTTTTTCAAAAAAAATATTGGTTTCCACAAATAGTATTCAAGGTATTGATAACAAATATAAGAATAAAATAAGTCATATTGGGTTTTTATTAAGAGATAATATTTTAGGTGTAAAAACAACAAACTTTGAAATCACTAAGAATAATCTATCAATTTTAGTAATAGGCGGAAGCCAATCTGCAAAAGTTTTTGGTGAACAAATCCCAGTAGTTATTGAAGAATGTAATAAGAAAGGAATAAAATTTAATATATATCAACAATGTTTAGAATATCAAAAAAAAGATATTCAAAATATTTATGGCAAACTTAAAATTAAATTTGAATTATTTACTTTCTGTGATGATTTATTAAAGTATTATGAAAAAAGTGATATTGCAATTACAAGATGTGGAGCATCTTCTATGGCTGAACTTGTAAATCTAAGAATCCCCTTCGTAGCTGTACCTCTCCCATCATCAATTGATAATCATCAACTCAAAAATGCAAAATATTTTAACGAAAAAAATTATTGTTTTTTACTAGAGCAAAAATTTCTTTTATCTAAATTATTGAATATATTACAAGATTTACATCAAGACAGAAATAAGCTGTATTCATTTAAGCAGAAAATGAGCAAGCATTCTGATAAAGAATCTCTTATGAAAGCCAAACAAATTATTAAGGATTATTTTAATGGAAAAATCTAAAATTAGTTTTAGTGAAAGAATTCATTTTATTGGTATTGGTGGTATTGGAATGAGCGGGTTAGCTGAAGTAATGAAAGATATGGGATTTAATGTTCAAGGGAGTGATATTGCTAACAACAAAAATATTGAAAGATGCAGAAAAAATGGAATTAAAATTTTTTTGAAACACAACAAAAGAAATATTAGAAATTCCTCGATTATAGTTAAATCTTCAGCCATTGGAAATAATAATCCAGAAATAATTTTTGCAAAAAATAATAAATTAAAAATTTTAAAAAGAGCAGAAATGCTTGCGCATGTCGTTTCACTAAAAAAAAATATTGTAATAACAGGTTCACATGGAAAAACCACTACAACATCTCTTATTTCAAGAATTTTATACGATGCCAAATTAGATCCAACAATAATAAACGGAGGTGTAATAAATTCTATAAAAAGTTCAGCTAGACTTGGAAAGGGTGATTGGGCAGTTTTAGAAGCGGACGAATCTGATGGAAGTTTTTTAAATTTTCCAGTCAATTATTCTGTTGTAACTAATATTGATAAGGAACATCTTGATTATTATAAAAATTTCGAAAATCTAAAAAAGTCTTTTTTAACCTTTTTAAATAAAACACCAGCAATTGGTAAATCTTTTCTATGTATTGATGACAAAGAGATAAAAAAAATAATACCTAGAATAAAAAATAAAAATTTTTTTACTTACGGTTTTTCAAAAAAATCCAATTTTAGAATTTTTAATACAGTTTATAAAAAAAACTATTCTATTTTCGATATCAAGATCTCGATACCAGGAATAAGAAAAACTGTATTAAAAAAAATTAAATTAAACCTTATTGGGGCTTATAATATTCTTAACTCTGCTAGTGCAATAGCTATTTGTTTACATATTGGTATAGATATCAAAGTTATTAGAAATGCACTTAAAAAATTTAGTGGTATACAAAGAAGATTGACAAAAGTTTTTTCAAATAAACAGAGAGAATTTTTTGATGATTATGCACATCACCCAACTGAAATCAAATCTGTTTTAAAAAGCATGAAGAAAATTAGTGCCGAAAGAAAAATAATTTCTGTTTTTCAGCCACATAGATATTCAAGATTGAAATTGTTAAAAAATGAATTTGCATCCTCTTTTCAAGACTCAAATGTAGTTATTTTATGCCCTGTTTTTTCAGCAGGAGAAAAAATTGATAAAAATTATGATACATTTAAGTTTGCTGATCTAATATCAAAAAAGTCAAATGTTCAGGTAATTACTGTTGAAAATCAAAAAGATCTTAAAAACTTTTTTAAAAAAAATTTAATTAGTAATGAACTAGTGTTATGTATGGGTGCCGGGTCTATATCAAAATGGATAAGGGAAATGAAACTTTAAATGTCAAATTTATTTTCAAGAGATATAAATTTAAAAAATTACAGCTGGTTTAATCTTGGTGGTCCAGCCAAAAACTTTTTTAAGCCAAAAAACAATACCGACCTTATAAATTTTTTTAATAAAAAAAACGATATTAATAAAAATATTCATATTTTAGGAGCAGGATCAAATACTCTTTTTAGAGACGGTGGTTATAATGGTACAATAATCAAATTGGGAAAAGAATTTAGTAATATCGAAATACTAAATGATGGAAATTTACTTGTCGGTGCAGCATGCCTAGACAAAAAAATTGCAAATTTTGCTCTTGAAAACTCTTTTAAAGATTTTGAATTTTTATCCTGTATACCGGGCAGTATCGGAGGTGCAATTGCTATGAATTGTGGGTGCTATGGTTATGAAATTTCTAAACTAGTTATTTCTGTTAATACAGTGACACTGGATGGAAAACTAAAATCTTTCAATAAAGATCAAATTAAATTTTTTTATAGGGGAAGTGACTTTGGAGAACCAGTTGTTATTACGAGTGTTAAACTAAAGGTTAGCAAGGGTATAAAAAAAGAAATACAAGAGAAACAGGACAAATTTTTATTACAAAAAAAGAAAAGTCAGCCTAGTCAAATAAAAACCTGTGGTAGTACATTCAAAAATCCTGGAAATAAAAAAGCTTGGGAGTTAATCAAAGATTCGGGATGTATTAATTTAAGAGTCGGTGGAGCTAAATTGTCAAATCAACATTGTAATTTTTTTGTTAATGACGGAAATGCAACATCAAAAGATATTGAATTGTTGATTGAAAGCGTAAAAAATAAAGTTTATTTGAAAACAGGTATAAAACTTGATTTAGAGATAAAGATTGTGGGAAAAAACTAACATTGCTTAAAAAAAAAAAAATTTTAGTTGTATTAGGTGGAATATCAAAAGAAAGGGCTATTAGTATAGACACAGGTCTGTCTTGTATTAAAGCATTGAAAAAATTAAAATATAAAATTATTAAATTTGATCCTAAATTTTCTCCAATCACTGATATTAAAAAAAATAAAGCAGACATAATTTTTAATGCACTACATGGAAAAGGTGGCGAGGATGGAACAATTCAAAGTTTTTTTGAATACATAGGATTACCTTACACTCACTCAGGTCCTGTTTCATCTATGCTTGCTATGAATAAATATTTTTCTAAAAAAATATTTATCAAGAATAAAATCATTACACCTAAATATTTTTATTTAAATAAAATAAATTTTTCAAATGTAGACCTTAAAAAAGAAATAAAAAAAAACAAACTTAAATTTCCAATAGTATTAAAACCAAACCAGGAAGGTTCTAGTATTGGCGTAAATATCTGTAAAAATTATAACCTTTTAAATAGTTCATTTAGAAAACTTAGAAAAAAATACGATGATTTAATTTTTGAAAGTTATATACCTGGAAAGGAGATACAAGTTGCAAATATTGGTAATAATGCTATTGGCGCTATAGAACTTCAACCTAAAAGAAAATTTTATGATTATGATGCAAAATACAAAAAATCATCTAAAACAGAACATATTATGCCCGCTGATATTTCAAAAAAAAAATATAGGGAGGTTCTAAAAATATCTGAGAAAGCCTATAAAATTTTAAAATGCAAAGGTATTGCTAGATGTGATTTTAGATTTTACAAAGACAAATTTTATTTACTGGAGGTAAATACACAACCTGGCATGACTAGTTTATCTTTAGTTCCAGAAATAGCAGCTTATAAGAATATTTCTTTTACTAAACTAGTTAAATGGATGGTAAATAACGCAAGTCTAAATAGATGAAAAAAAAGAATATTTTTTTTTGGTTTTTTCTTTTTATATTATTAACTACCTTTTATTTTGATTTTAATAAAACTAGATTAGCAGAAACTTTTAAAATTAAAAAAATAGAGATTCAAGGAGTAGAAAATGCAGATATAAATTTATTAAATCTAAGATTGGAAAAATTTAAATATAATAATTTTTTTTTAATAAATCGACGTCAAATAGCTTCCTCTATAATTGATATTGATTTCATCAACAAAGTTTTAATAAAAAAAATATATCCTGATAAAGTTCAGATAAAAATAAAGGAACATAAAATTATAGGTATTATTACAAACAATAACAATAAATATATTTTAAGCGAAGAGGGAATAATTATAAAAAAATACGATAAAAAATTTGAAAATTTACCAGTAATTTACGGTAAAGAAGTTCAAATTTTTTTTCCTCAATTTTATGAAATTCTTAAAGAAACAAATTTTGATTTAAATAAAATCGAATTTCTAAAATATTTTGATACAAACCGGTGGGATATATTTCTCAAAAGTGGTAGACTAATAAAACTTCCAGGCAACGAATATGAAACTAAGCAATCTATATCCAAATTTATGTCAATTAGTAAAGACGAAAAATTTGATAAATTTAAAATATTTGATTTTAGAGTAAAGAATCAATTAATAATAAAGTAAAAAACTATGGATGAAAAATTAATTATAGAATTAGACAATGACAAAATTAAGTATGCAGTTTTTAAAACGAATGAAGAACTAGATTATAAATTATTAACAAATAAAATTTCAAAAAATGCAGGAATTAAAAAAGGAAAAATTCTTGATTTTGAATATTCATCAAAAATTATAAGTAACGACCTTCATGAAATTGAAAAAAATGTTAATAAAATTTTTAAAAGTATATCGGTTGTTTTGAATCAAAAAGATGTATTTTGTACAAACCTATGTGGTTTTAAAAAATTAAATGGTTCAAAAGTTGAGAAAAGGGATTTAGATTACATTTTAAATGAAGCAAAAAATTCTATTTCTAAAAACCAGAAAAATAATTCTATAATACATATTTTGAATTCTAATTTTATTTTAGATAAAACAAAACAAGATAAAGCACCATTAAACATATTTGGGGACCATTTAAGTCTACACATGACTTTCGTTTCTATACCAGACAATAATTTAAAAAATATAAAAGAGATTTTTAATAATAGTGATTTAAAAATTGATAGAATAATAAGCAAACCTTTTGCTGAAAATATTAATTTCCTAAATGTAAATAAAAAATTAAAAAATTTTATAACAATAAATATTGGAAATGAGCTTTCAACTATATCTTTATGTCAAAATTCATCTCTAGTTTTCTTTAAAACTTTCCCTTTTGGGTCTAATTCAATTTATAGTGATATAAATCAACTTTGCTCTTTATCAAAAGATGAAGCAAAGACAATTATTGAAAATTTAGAAAATAGTAAATCAATATATATAGATAGGAAATTTTTCGTTAATTCAGATTATAAAAAAATAAGTTTAAAACATTTTAAAGAAATAATTGATGTTAGATTTAAATTATTATGAGAAAAAAATTGGAAAAATAAATATTTTTTTTGAAGATGTTGATATTTATAAAAATTTGGGTGAAATATTTAAAAGTTACATAGATCTTAATGATAGAAAAATTCTTGTTGAGAATTTCACCGACAATGACCTCGGGACACTTTATGGAGCAGCTGAATTAATATTTAAAGGCTGGCCCAATGAGGCTTTACCTTTCTCTATTAAAAAAAAGTCAATAATATCAGGTTTTTTTGATCGTTTTTTTAACTAAATCGTAGTCTTTTGTAACATTAGTTGTTTTCAACAGTTTTTTAAATTTCTGTATAAACTTAAGTCATGTGGGATAAATATCAAAAAACACTTAACAGTGAAACGAGCTTTTCAGGAATTGGATTACATTCTGGTATAAAAGTTGACGTTACATTAATTCCAGGCAATTCAAATTCAGGAATAGTTTTTAAGAGAACAGATTTAGAAAAAGACAATGAAATTGTCGCTAATTTTAAAAATGTCTCTTCAGCAAAATTGTGTACTAAAATTGAGAATAATCATGGCATAAGTGTTTCAACTATAGAGCATTTACTTGCAGCGTTTTATGTGTGTGGAATTGATAATATTATTGTTAATTTAAATGGACCTGAAGTTCCTATTATGGATGGTTCAGCAAAAGAATTTGTAAAGATTATAAATGAGATAGGGTTAAAAACACTTGAAGGCAAAAGGAAGTTTGTAAGAGTCAAAAAAAGTGTTGAGTTGAAAAAAGAAGATGGGAGATCAATAAGTGTAAAACCGTCAAGCCAAACTTTTGATGTAAAGTTTACATTAAATTACAAAAAAAACCCTTTAATTAAAACACAAGTAAATAAAATAAATTTTGCAGAAAAAAATTTAGAAGATATCGTAGATGCAAGGACTTTCTGCTTATATGAAGATATAGAGATGATAAAATCAATGGGACTTGCAAAAGGAGGAAGTTTAGATAACGCTATAGTTGTTAAAGGCAATCAAGTTTTAAATAAGGGTGGACTTAGATCTAAAACAGAATTTGTAAATCATAAAATACTCGATCTAGTCGGGGATTTCATGCTTTCAGGGACTAGATTAATCGGTTCAGTAGAATGTTTTCATGGTGGCCACGCTTTGACTATTGAATTCTTAAAAAAGATTTTTTCTAATAAAAACAACTATGAAGTTGTAGAAAGTCATTCTTTATTCTCTAATGTAAGAAAAATCATTCCTCTTAATAAGAGATTTGCTATAAACGCTTAATTCTAAGACCATTTTACGCCAAGTGTTTTTTTTGTTATTAATACCTTAATGCGTAAAAATTTATTTCTTATTTTTTTAATTACATTTCTTTTATCTTGTGGTGGCCCTAAATTAGATGAACAGGCAATTAAACCTCCAACTACTAATGAAGAGGCGATAAAAATTTATCAAGAGGGTTTGGACGGCATGTTGGAAGGCAATTTTCTTTACGCTTCAAGAAAGTTTAGTGAAGCAGAAGGTATGCTGCCACAAATAGATTGGGCATCAAAATCAGCATTAATGTCTAGTTACTGTTTATACAATATTAACTTTTATCAAGAAGCAGTTCTAAATTTAGAGAGATTTATTAGAATTTACCCAGCCAGTCCTTATATAAGTTACGCGCATTATTTAATTGCAATAAGTTATTACGAACAAATACTGGATGAAGATAAAGATATCCAACCACTTCTAGTATCAAAAAAAAAGATTGAATCTTATTTAGAAAGGTTTCCAGATACAGATTATGCAATTGATTTAAAATTTAAACTCGATTTAGTTATTAACCAACTTGCCGCAAAAGAATTACTTATTGCTAGGTACTATATAAAAAATGAAAAATGGATACCTGCAATTAATAGGTTAAAAATAATCGTTGAAAAATACGATAAAACAATTTTTATAGAAGAAGCGTTGCATAGATTGGTTGAAATATATTATAAAATTGGTTTGGAAAATGAAGCTAAATCAGCAGCAGCTTTACTAGGGTATAACTATAATTCAAGCGAATGGTATGAAAGATCTTATAAAATATTAAATAAAAATTATAAACCTATCCAAATTGACAAGAAAAAAGACACAAGCTTAATTAAAAGAACAATAAAAAAAATATTATTTATTGATGAAGAATAAAGATAAAATTCAAATCGAAGCAGAATACAAAAGAAAGTCAAAAAAACTTTTAGATTTAAACAAGGCTTATTTTGATAGAGATAACCCGGAGGTATCTGATTTAGATTATGATGCCCTCAAAAATGAGCTACTAAAACTATCAAAAAAATACCCATTTTTAAAAAAAATTCAAAATATAGACAATTTAGTCGGACATAAACCGTCATCTAAATTTGCAAAAATAAAACATTTCAAACCAATGTTATCATTAAGTAATGCTTTTGAAAAAAATGACATGGTAGACTTTAAAAAAAAAATTAATAATTTTCTGAATTATAAGGAAGAAATTCAATTATCTTCTGAACCCAAGATTGATGGAATTTCATCAACTCTAAGATATGAAAATGGTATTTTAATTTATGGTTTATCGAGAGGAGACGGTACTTTTGGCGAAGATATAACAGAAAACTTAATTACAATTAAAGATATACCAAAAAAATTAAATGATGCGCCAAAAATTCTAGAAGTCAGGGGAGAAGTTTATATAGGGAAAAAGGATTTTGAAAAAATCAAAGATAAGTTTGCTAATCCTAGAAATGCTGCAGGTGGTTCATTAAGACAAAAAAACTCAAGAGAAACTGCAAAGATACCTTTGAGATTTTTTGCTTATGGTTCAGGTGAAATTAAACCAAACACTTTTAAAAATCAGTCAGATTTTTTAAAAAAACTTGAAAGATGGGGTTTTCCTGTTAATTCACTTTGTACAACAGTTAACACGATTGATGAGATTGAAAAGAACCATTCCAAATTAGAAAGTTTAAGATCTGATTTAGATTATGATGTGGATGGGGTAGTTTATAAAGTAAACAGCTTTAAATTTCAGGAAAGATTAGGCTCTACTTCAAATTCACCTCGTTGGGCAATTGCATATAAATTCTCATCTGTAAAAGCTACTTCGAAGATTAAAAAAATTATAATACAGGTTGGTCGAACAGGTGCAATAACTCCCGTTGCAAAAATAGATCCAGTAACTGTAGGTGGAGTAGTTGTTTCAAATGCGACTTTACATAATGAAGATGAAATAAACAGAAAAGATGTGAGAGTCGGAGACACTATCACTATCCAGAGAGCCGGTGATGTTATCCCACAAGTTCTTTCTGTTGATAAGTCTAAAAGGGACAAAAGTAGTAAAAAATTTATTTTTCCTGACAAATGTCTATGTGGATCTTTGACTAAAAAAGAAATTAATATATCAACCAAAAAGAAAGATGCTGTTAGAAGATGCACAAAAGGGTATGAGTGTGATTTTATAGCAAAGGAAAAACTCAAACATATCGTGTCCAAAGACGCTTTTGAAATTGAGGGATTAGGAAAAAAAGTAATAGATAGTTTCTGGGAACTTAAATTAATAAAAACACCTGCTGATATTTTTAGTTTAAATTATAAAAAAATCGAAAAATTAGAGGGTTGGGGAAAATTGTCTATAAAAAACTTGCAAAATGCGATTAATAAATCAAAGGACATAGTTTTAGATAAGTTTATTTATTCTATAGGTATAAGACATATAGGACAAGAAAATGCAAAAATTCTGGGAAATTTTTTTAAAAAACCTAACAAATTTTCTGAATTGTTTAATCAAAAAAAAAGAAACGAAATATTAAAGAACCTTGAAGATCTTGATGGAATTGGTGACACTCAAATAAAGTCAATAAATGATTTTTTTTCAAACAAAACAAATTCTCAAATAACTCAATCATTAATGTTATCTCTTAACATCAAAGATATTCCAAAGGTTAATAAGACTGGAAAATTAAGTAATAAAAGCGTTATGTTCACCGGAGGATTTGAAAAAATGAGTCGATCAGAAGCAAAAGCACTGGCAGAAGAAAACGGTGCAAAAATTTTAGGCACAGTTTCAAAAAAATTAGACTATCTTGTAATTGGTAATTCAAAACCAACTAGAAAAAAAATCGAAAAAGCAAAAGAGTTGAAAATTAATATAATGTCAGAAGAAAATTGGTACAATTTACTAAATAGGTGAACAGGCTTTAATCAAATCATTTTTTTCACTAACATCCATAAATTTATATAAATTTTTCTTTACTTTTTTATGATAGTTATTAAGCCATTTTATTTCAGCTGAACTCAAAATACTTTTATTTATTAAATTTTTTTCAATAGGTGCTAAAGTTAACTCTATAAATTTATTTTTTTTAATATAAACAAGATTTTCTATTCTAATTCCAAATGAACCATCTTTATAATAGCCAGGTTCATTAGAAATTATCATACCATCTTTTAATTTAATCTGGTTATTTTTTGAAATGGATTGCGGTCCTTCATGTACATTTGAAAAATAACCTACACCATGACCAGTTCCATGAGGATAATCTAATTTAATTTTTTTTAAGTATTTTCTTGCATAGAAATCAATTTTTGAACCTGTTGTATTCTTTTTGATTTTAAAATTTGAAACTGCAATATGACCTTTTAAAACTCTAGTATATATATTTTTGATATAATTTGATTTATTATCAAGAGAAAGTGTTCTTGTAACATCAGTTGTACCAAAATAATATTGGCCACCTGAGTCAACGAGATATAAATCTCCCTTTTTTAATTTTCTATTTGTTTTAGAAGTAGCTTTGTAGTGAATTATTGCACTGTTAGGTCCAGAACCAGAAATTGTGCTAAAACTTGGAAATTTATATTTTGGATTCATTTTTCTAAAACTTTCTAACTTATTTTGTGCTGATATTTCAGTTATTGTTTTATTTTTAAAATTTTTCTTAAGCCAAAATAAAAATTTGGTTAGTGCAATACCATCTATCAAATGGGATTTTTCCATATTTTTAATTTCAGTATAATTCTTTATAGATTTTAAGAAATAAATTGGATCTATTTTTTCAAAAACTTTATTTCTTTTACTTAATATCATTTTGAAATGTAAGGAACATGATTGTTGATCTAACCAAATTTTTTTATTTGATAGTTTTAATAAAAATTTATTTATATCCATTTCATTTAAAATCTTTACTTTGTTTCTGAGGAATTTTTTGAGTTTATGTGTTTTTTTTAAATCGGCAAATAGGAATACACCACCACTTTTACTAATTACTAATCTTGTATTTGGAATTGGGGAGTAAAAACTATCATATCCTCTAATATTTAAGATCCAAGCTACATTTTCTGGGGCAGTAACTATCAATAAATCAATTTTATTTTTATTTAATAATTTTCTTACTTTTAAAATCTTTTTTTCTGTTTTATCACCCACCGTATTTTTAGGCATCGAATAGTAGGACTGTGTTATAGCCTTTTGTTTCTTTGACCAAACTATGTCTACTAAATTTTTTTCTAAAGATTTAAGTTTTACATTTTTAATTTTAAAAAGATAATTTAATTGTTTCTCAGTATGTAACTTTGGATCAAAACCAATGATTATTTTTTTGTTTGTCTTTAAAACATTTTTTGGAAATTTTTTTGGAATTGTTACTATCTTAAATTTTTTACCTGATTGGATACGTGCTTGAGTTGTATATCTTCCGTCAACGAATAAATAATTTTTGTTTTTAAATAAAATCGCAAAACCAGCAGAACCAGAAAAATTTGAGATAAATTTAAGTCGATCTTTTTGTGCTGGAATGTATTCATTAAAATATTCATCGTTTTTTGGAACTATGTATCCATCAATTTTATACTTGTTAAATAATTTTTTAAATTTATTCACTACTTAATTAATTTTTTTTTTAATCTTGCCCAACCTGGGCTTCTATATTCACTGTTATCTTCAATGAGATTATCCTGATTGAAATCAAAGTCATCAGCTATTTCTTTTACTGGTTCTTCATTTTTTTCAATACCATTTTCTGGGAGTTCATTTACAAATCGCGATGCCAAACTATCCATCCAATCACCATGCCATAATCTTTTCATTGCAAAAGAAATGTAAGCTTTTTTTTGTGCTCTAGTAATACCTACGTATGCCAATCTTCTTTCTTCCTCTAAAGCAAGATCTCCTTTTTCTTCTAAAGATTTTTGATGTGGGAAAAGACCTTCTTCCCATCCAGGTAAAAAAACAGTTTCAAATTCCAAACCTTTTGCAGCATGCATAGTCATAATATTTACTTTTTCATCGCCCCATTCTTGATCGATTGATGTTGCCAGAGCAACATGCTCTAAGAAACCCTGCAAATTATCATAATCATGCATTGCTCTTAAAAGTTCTTTTAAATTTTCAATTTTATTTTCATTTTCTAAATCCTTTTTATTTTTTAACATTGCTGAATATCCAGATTCATCTAATATAGTTTTTAAAAGATCATAATGCTTTTTGGTTTTTAAGTCTGATCTCCACTTAGAAATTAATTCAAGCAAATGATTAATCACAACTCTCACTTTTGGTTTAAATTCATTTAGTTGTAAAAGTTTACGCGCGGAGTCTTCTAAACAAGATTTATTTTTTGATGAATAGTTGTGTAATTGTTTAATTGTAGCATCACCCAAACCTCTTTTAGGAGTATTTATAATTCTTTCAAATGCTAGATCGTCAAATTTTTGATTTATAATTCTTAAATAACATATTGCATCTTTAACTTCGGCTCTTTCATAAAATTTTATTCCTCCAATAATTCGGTAATTAATTCCTGTTTTTAAAAATCTTTCTTCAAACTCTCTTGTCTGATATATCGCTCTAACTAAGATTGCTATATTGTTAAGTGAAGATTTTTTTTTGATATTTTCCTCTATCAAATCACTTATACCTTCAGCTTCTTCTTTACCATCCCTATAACAATTTAATTTAACAGCATCCCCTTTTTCACCATCAGACCAAAGTTTTTTTCCCAATCGATCTTTATTGTGTGATATCAAAAAAGATGCCACATCCAATATATTTTTAGTAGATCTATAATTTTGTTCTAGGCGAAAAATTTTACAATCGGGATAAACTTTGTCGAAACCTAAAAAATTTTTAATTTCAGCCCCTCTCCAACTATAAATAGATTGGTCATCATCCCCAACACAACATATATTTTTATTTTTATTTATAATTAGATTTAGCCATTTATTTTGAATAAAGTTTGTATCTTGATACTCATCTACTAGAATATATTTAAAGTTATTAGAATAAATATTTTTTATATCTTCGTTATTTTCAAAAATTTTTACACAATAAAGAATTAAATCACCAAAATCGCATGCATTTAGATCTTTAATTTTATTCTGATAAATTTTATAAACTTTGTGAATTTGTCCTTCAAATAGGTTTTTTTTTGTTAATTTAACTTCATCAGGCAATAAACCCTTATTTTTCCATTGGTCAATTAAGGACATTATAAATTGAGGTGAGATTTTTTTTGCGTCAATATTCTCACCTTTACAAATATTTTTAATAAGTTTTTTTTGATCGTCAGTATCCAATATTGTAAAATTACTTTTCAAACCAATTGCTTCCGCATGTCTTCTAAGAAATTTTACACTTATCGAATGGAAAGTACCTAACCAAGCGAGTGAGTTTGTTTTACCACCTATTATTTTGATAACTCTCTCGCGCATCTCTTTAGCTGCTTTATTTGTAAAAGTGACGCAAAGTATTTGATTTGGCCAAGCTTTTTTTTGCTCAAGAATATATGCCAATCGAGAAGTTAATACTTTTGTCTTACCTGATCCAGCGCCAGCGACAACTAGACTGGGACCCTCTGTATTTAATACAGCAGATTTTTGTTCACGATTCAGCTTTTGTAAAAAATCTTTCATTGTAAAATTCTTTATTTTTGGCTCTATACTGCTTATAAAACAACGTGATGCAAAATTCAGCAACTAAAATTATAAAATTTATATTTAATAAAAAGAATGTTGAAAAGTTATACAAAAACCTAAGTAAACAAACAGTTGTACCTTTAATTTTATTATCTGTTTTATTTATATTTTCGTACTATTTTTTAAAACCTTATTTCTATAAGTATAATTCAAACATAAAAGTTATTGAAAAAAAAATTAAAGAAGAATTTAAATTAGATATAAAAATAAATGGCAAAATAACATATAATTTTTTACCATCACCAAGAATTAAAATTAAAAAATCAGAAATAAATTTTAATAATAAAAAAAATCCTGTTTTATTTGATGAAATAAAAATATTGATTCCAGTTTTAAATAATAAAAAACTAAAAGATATAAATTTTAAAAAATTTTATGTAGAAAATAGCACTATTGAAATACACTCAAATGACTTTAAAGATTACTTTACGTACTTAACAAAAATTAAAAATAAAGACATTGTTTTTAAAAATTCCTCTCTATTTTTCCTAGATGATCAAAAAAATAAAGTTTTGTTTAAAGATTTTTATTTTAGAGACAAGTTTAGAAATAATACTCATAACATAGACCTAGAAAGTTTTTTTTCAGAAAACAAAATAAGAATTAAATTTAGAAATGATATCGACGGAAAAAAAAATTTAGATATTGAGTTTCCACAAATTGATTCAAATATTAAAGTCTCATTTAATCCTACTAGCAGTTTAGAAAGTGTAAAAGGAAAGTCAAAAATAAAACTATTTGATAATATTATCATTATTAATTTTGAGGGTAAAAATAAATTTAAAATTTACGACTCATTTTTGAGAAGTAAATTTTTAAATTCAAAGATAGAAGGCAATATTTCATTAATTGAAACCCTAATGTTCAACCTTAATTTGCAAATAAACCAAATAAACTTTAGAAAATTAATTTTTCATTATTTTCCGGAAGGAAAAGAAAATAATATTTTCAATTCAGGTTTGAGTAAAAAAATTAACGGCAAATTAAATATTTCAATCAAAAATACAGATTCATTCATCGGCCGAATAAACGATCTAAAAATGAAATTAATTTTTGAAAACGGTGATATTAGGGTACAAAATGGATCTGCAATTTTACCACACAATAGTAAAATTAATTTCAATTTTTTGTTTACAGAAAACCTTACTAATCCATTTATAGATTTTAATATAAATTTTGACTCTCAAAATACAAACAAAATTCTCAGAAGGTTTAATATTTATGAAAAATTTAATAAAGAAACATCACTATCTTTTCAAGGAAAAATAGATGTAGAAAAAAAGAGAATAAGATTTAGAAATGTAATATTAAATAATAGAGAAAAACTAGATAGAAAAGATGTTTTAAATATAGAAAAAAAATTTAACAAATTTGTTTTAAACGAAGGAATTATCGGTATTATTGATTTTTTTAAGTTAAAGAAATTTACAAAAGAAATTTTAAATTAGTGTCATTAAAATATTATCTTGGTCTTGTCATTTTTTTAGGATCAACAATTTTTATGAATTCTTTTTCACTAATCAATCCTGTTTTTAAAGCTTCCTCTTTTAAGGTTGTACCATTTGCGTGGGCTTTTTTTGCTACTTTAGCCGCATTATCATAGCCAATCTTTGGAGATAAAGCAGTAACTAGCATTAATGAATTATTGAGTAAAAACTTTATTCGTTTTTTATCTGCCTTAAGACCTTTTATACAATATTTTGCAAAGCCGCTGGCCGAATCCGACATTATATTTATTGATTGTAAAATATTATGAATAATTAATGGCTTAAAAACATTAAGTTCGAAATGTCCGTGTGATCCAGCCATAGTTATACCATTATGATTTCCAATCACTTTTACACATACCATTGTGACTGCTTCACACTGAGTTGGATTTATTTTGCCTGGCATAATTGATGATCCAGGCTCATTTTCTGGAAGTATCAATTCTCCATAGCCAGCTCTTGGACCAGAACCTAAAAATCTTATATCATTTGCTATTTTCATTAGACAAACAGCTGCAGTATTCATTGTTCCAGAAAAGTTTACTATTGCGTCGTGTGCAGCTAAAGCAGCAAATTTATTTTTTGCAGGTTTAAATGGAAGTTTAGTTATTTTTTTTATCTCCATAACTATTTTTTTATCAAAATTTCTTTTTGTATTTAAACCTGTTCCTACTGCCGTTCCTCCCTGAGCTAAGTAATATATTTCATCTAAAGATTTTTCTATTCTCTCAATACATTTTTTTAATTGTGAATGATAACCAGAAAATTCTTGTCCTAACGTTAAAGGTGTAGCATCTTGCAGATGTGTTCTTCCTAACTTTACTATTTTATTAAATTGAGTAACTTTTTTACTTAATTCTTTTTCAAGAAGCTTCAAAGCTGGTAATAATTTCTTTTTAGTTTTTAAAGCAATTGCTATATGCATCGCCGTGGGGAAAACATCATTTGTTGATTGGGATTTATTAACATGGTCATTAGGATGAACAGGTTTTTTAGTTCCCATTTTCCCACCCATCATTTGAATTGCTCTATTAGATATTACTTCATTAACATTCATATTTGTTTGGGTACCCGACCCAGTTTGCCAAACCTTTAAAGGGAAATGTTCGTTAAGCTTGCCTTTGATTACTTCATCGGCAGCCTTAATAATGTATTTACTTATTTTTTTGTCTAAATCTCTATTCCTAGCATTAACAATAGCAGCTGATTTTTTAACAATTCCTATTGATTGAATTAAAATCGGTCTAACAAGAAAATCACCAATATCAAAGTACTTATTAGATCTTTGTGTCGAAGCACCCCAATACTTATCACCAGGAACTTTGATTTTACCTATAGAATCAAATTCAGTTCTATATTTCATTCGTGTACCAAATTATATTAAACATTGATAATTGTAAACTAGTTAACATTTAACTGTGGAGATTTTATGACAAATTTTAATAGTGTTAAAAAATTCATGGAAGTTTTTGGTCAGGAGGTAAAGACTAAAGCTGAATTTCCTTCAGAAAAAATAATTAAACTTCGATTAAATCTAATTCAAGAAGAATTAGATGAATTTGATCAGGCATTAAAAAACAAGAACTTAAAAGAGGTGGCTGATGCCTTAACTGATATTTTGTATGTAACCTACGGAGCGGGACATGCATTTGGGATTGATCTTGATAAATGTTTTGAAGAAGTACAAAGATCCAATATGAGTAAACTTGGAGAAGATGGAAAACCAATTTATAATGAAAAAGGGAAAGTAATGAAAGGACCTAAATATTTTCAGCCAGATTTAAATAAATTTATTAAATAAAAATGTTAAAATATTTTTCTAATATTTATAATCTTTATTGGAAACACAAATCTTTTTTACCAAAAAAACAATATTCATGTTTTGGCGAAGACTTATTTGTTAAAGATTTTTTTCAAAATGATAATGAGGGTTATTACGTTGATGTGGGTTCATACCACCCTTTCTTTTGGAATAACACATATTTGCTTTACAAAAAAAATTGGAATGGAATAAATATAGACGCAAATCCTTTGTCTACGGATCTTTTTAATATTGCAAGGAAAGATGATTATAATTTTAATCTTGCTGTAACAAATAAAAAAAAAAATAAAATTAAACTTTTTTATAGGAGAAATATGAATGTTCTTAATACAACCGACGAAAGTTTTGCCAAAAGAAATTTTCCCAATGGATACAAAAGTAGAGAAATTGAATGTTTGTCACTCAATAATATTTTAGAAAAAACTAAGTTCAAAAATAAAATTATCGATTTCTTAAATGTGGATGTAGAAAATACAGAGAAAGATGTTTTAGAGTCTCTTAATTTTGATGTTTATAAACCTAGGTTAATATGCGTTGAAATCCATTCAGAAAATGAGGAAAGTTTTAAAAATAATCTAACTTTTAAATTTCTTGATAACAAAGGCTATAAAATTGTTTGGAAAAAAGAATATAGTTATATTTTTTCTTTAAATTAAAAGAAGTATGAGCAGTTCTTATGCAACATTGCATGAAGTTCTATTAACTTATTGAAATTCCTATTGTATCCACCGCCTAGAACACCACAAAGTGGTATTTTTCTTGAGTAAAAATTTTCAATCACAGTCTTATCCCTCAAATTTATGCCTTCATCTGTTAATTTTAGTTTTCCTAATTTATCATCAAAATGAACATCGACACCTGCGATGTAAAAAATAAAATCAAAATTTAACTGGTTTAACTTCGATAGATTATCTTTAAGTACTTTTAAATATTCTTTATCTTCCAGTCCATCACTAAGCTCAATATCTAAATCACTCTTTGATTTTTTCGCTGGGTAATTTGTTTTACAATGCATACTAAAAGTAAATATATCTCTATCATTCTTAAAAATATCCGAATTTCCATTTCCTTGATGAACATCAAGATCAAGAATAAGAATCTTTTTAATATTTTTTTTATATTTTAGATAATTTGCAGCTACAGCAACATCATTAAAAACGCAATATCCTGCACCGTTATTAAAAGATGCGTGATGACTACCTCCCGCAGTATTACACGCAAGTTTATGATTTAAAGCGAGTTTACTTGCTAAAACAGTTCCACCTGTCGCAAGAAATGATCTTTTAATAACACTATCATTAATGGGAAACCCAATTTTAGTTTCAGATTTTTTATCTAAAGTCTTATTTTTAATGTGGTTGATGTAGCTCAGAGAGTGGGATTTACTTAAAGTTTCAATCGAACATTCTTTTGGAATATAAAATTTTTTAATAATATTATTTTTTAAAAGATAATTAGCCAAAGAAGAAAATTTTTTAATAGGAAAAACACTGTTTTCATTAATCTTAGCAACATATTCGGGATGATTGACTACTGGTAATTCCATTTTATAAAGGGCGTTATATTGCCAAGCAATTTATAATTAACAAATTAACAACCTTTCTTCTCTTTTAGCTTGTTTAAATGTAAAGATCGCTCTTTAGCAGCAATTACTGCTTCCTCAACATTTTTCATTGTCACGCCTGCACCAGGAAGAAAAAATAATATTGCTCCAATATTATGTGGTGAACTCATTTTTTTTGCTTCTTGAGCTTCATTTGCATATTTATTAGCTATTTCAATTTCTTTACTAAGTTCTTCACAAGTTAGTTTGTTATCATTTGGACCTATAACATTTACAACTGTTGGAGTTGCGCAACCTGTTAATATAATTAAAAATAAAAGTGTTATAATTGTTTTTTGCATATTTAAAGGGGCGTTCTATTGCCAGATGCCCCGAACTTATTAACATTATTTGCAAACAATTTGAATTGAAAACGCAGAAATCTGGGGAAAATTACGAGCCAATTACGAGTAACTTTGTGCTATGGTAACGCACTATGAATCTTTTTTTTGTTACTTTGGTTTCAGTTATTTTAGCAACCGGAGTTTTCAACACTGAACCTAAAGATAGTGAAGTAAATAAAAAAACAGAGATAATAGTAAAAGACACTTTAAAAAA
>CACGHX010000005.1 GCA_902573065.1 uncultured Pelagibacteraceae bacterium
TGGTTTTTATTTCCATGCAATTACCGTTTGGATCCGCTAAAAACATTGTTTCCTGTTCTATATCCTCGCCCTTAAATCTAATATAGGGTGGGTCAATAAATTTTATATTTTTATCAATAAGACGTTGTTTTAAATTTTTAAAAGTTTTTGCATCTAAGTGTACTCCAAAGTGTGGCACCGTAACATTTCCCATATCTACGTTGTGTCTTTCGCTAGTACTTTTCTGATTTGGATCAGTTGCATGTAAAGTTAACTCGTTTCCCCAAAAGTTTATATCTGCCCAAGCATCAGGGTATTTAAATTCAGCGTTTCCTCTCTCACATCCTAAAACTTCACAATAAAATTTTATTGCTTTATCTAAATCACCTGCAGGTATAGCTAAATGAAATCTATTTTCCATTAACCAACACTCCCTTCAAGACTAATACCAACCAGCTTTTGAGCCTCAACTGCAAATTCCATTGGCAATTGCTGTAACACTTCTTTACAAAAACCATTTACTATCAAACTTACTGCTTCTTCTTGATTGAGCCCTCTTTGATTACAGTAATAAAGTTGTTCCTCATTTATTTTTGAGGTTGTGGCTTCATGTTCAACTGTTGATGAAAAATTTTTGTTTTTAATATATGGAACGGTATGTGCCCCACACTTATTTCCCATCAATAATGAGTCACATTGAGTGTAATTTCTAGAGTTGGAAGCTTTTCTAGAAATATCTACTAATCCCCTATAGGTATTGTCTGCTTGACCTGCTGATATTCCTTTAGAAATAATTTTACTCCTAGTATTTTTACCCAAATGTATCATCTTTGTCCCTGTATCCGCTTTCTGATGATTATTAGTAATTGCAATTGAGTAAAACTCACCAACTGAGTTATCACCCTGAAGAATACAGCTAGGATATTTCCAGGTTATGGCTGAACCTGTTTCAACCTGTGTCCAAGAAATTTTTGAATTTTTTCCTCTACATGCGCCTCTTTTAGTTACAAAATTATATATACCACCTTTTCCTTCTTTATCACCTGGATACCAATTTTGAACTGTCGAATATTTAATTTCGGCATCATCTAAAGCAACTAATTCTACATTGGCAGCATGTAACTGATTTTCATCTCTCATTGGCGCGGTACATCCTTCCAAGTAACTCACGTAACTTCCTTTGTCTGCTATAATCAAGGTTCTCTCGAACTGGCCAGTGTCGGACGCGTTGATTCTAAAATACGTAGATAACTCCATTGGACACTTAACATTTGGCGGTATGTAAACAAATGAACCGTCAGTAAAAACTGCTGAGTTTAGTGTTGCGAAATAGTGATCGGTGATTGGTATTACAGATCCTAAATATTTTTTTACTAAATCTGGATGTTTTTGAATCGCTTCAGAAATAGAACAAAATATAATACCTTTTTTTGTTAATTCTTCTTTATAAGTCGTTGCAACTGAAACTGAGTCAAAGACTGCATCAACAGCAACCCCGCTTAATCTTTTTTGTTCTTGCAATGGAATACCTAACTTTTTATAGGTTTCTAACAATTTTGGATCTACTTCGTTTAAACTTTTGGGTTTTTCTGAAGCTGATTTAGGTGCTGAGTAATAATATAGATCTTGATAATCTATTTTTGGATATTTTGGTTTTTGCCAATCTGGTTCTTTCAAATTTTTTAATCTTTCAAAGGCTTTTAATCTCCATTTTAACATCCATTCAGGTTCTTTTTTCATTTTAGAAATAAATTTTATAGATTTTTCGCTTAAACCTTTCGGAGCTTTTATGCTTTCTATATCTGTTGTGAAACCGTATTTATAATCTTGATTTGTGTTTATATTTTGATTTTTCATTAGTTCAAACCTTGATTATTTTGTTTTAATAAATCGCTCAAACTTTTATTTTCAAAAAATGTATTTATATGCTGTTCTAAATCATCCCAAAGATTGTGTGTGATACATTTTGTATTTTTGCCGTTACATCCTTTTTTAGAATCTTTTTTACAATTTAAAGTTTTTACTTTTTCATCAACTGCAAAAATTATATTTGATAGTTTTATTTCCTTTGGATTTTTATCCAATACATAACCACCGGAAGGTCCCCTAACACTTTTAACAAGTTTGCCATTTTTAAGTTTTGCAAATAGTTGTTCTAAATAAGATAAAGAGATGTTTTGTCTTAAAGATATATCATTTAGACTTACTGGTTTCCCATTCTGGAACAAAGCTAAATCTGCCATTGCCATTACAGCGTATCTGCCTTTAGTTGTGAGCTTCATATAATCCTTTGTTTATCAATAATATTTAATAATCCCTAGTAAAATAGTCAACTTCAATAATAAATAAATTTGCCACATTAAAAACGTGCTATAAATCTATTTTTTTTTTGAAAATAATTATCATTATTATTTATTATGAAACAAAAAAGTGTAGAAATTTTCATTCCTGGACCAAGTGGAAGATTAGAAGGAAAGTATTTTAAAAATAATAGAAAAAATTCTCCAGTAGCAATTATTTTACAACCTCATCCTCAATATGGTGGAACAATGAATAATAGAATTGTTCAAGAAACTTACAATATATTTGTAAAAAATAATTTTTCAGTTTTAAGAATAAATTTTAGAGGTGTGGGAAAAAGTGAAGGTACCTTTGATAATGGTCAAGGTGAACTTTCGGATGCTGCAGCCGCACTAGATTGGATTGAAAGAGAAAATCAAGATTATAGCCAGTGTTGGGTTTCAGGTTTTTCTTTTGGTTCTTTAATATGTATGCAATTAATAATGAGGAGACCGGAAGTAAACAAATTTATAGCTATTGCTCCACAGCCAAATGTTTACGATTTTACATTTTTAGCTCCTTGTCCATCATCTGGGCAAGTTGTTTTTGGTGAAAAAGATGAGCTAGTATCAAAAGAAAGTATAAATGAATTAAATAATAGATTAAAATCACAGAAAGGTATCGAGGTTATATTTTCTGAAATAAAAGGAGCAAATCATTTTTTTAAAGATAAAGAAGAAGATTTGAGAAAAACTATTGATAAATATATTAAGGATAAAACAAAACTTATTTAAATTTAATCAAAGTTCCACCTACGGTAGGTTTTGAGCAGCCCGTTGTATTTGGAAAAGATATTGGCTCATTAATTACATTTCGTATTGCTAAAAAACCAAATGCTTGAGACTCCACGAAATCACCGTCTACACCATAATCGTCGATTGGCTGTAACACGATATTTTTTAAAGTTCTTTTTTTAATCCTGTCTAAAAGAGATTTATTTTTTCTACCTCCGCCACAAATTAAAACTCTGAAAAGTTTTTCTCGTACTTCTGATAACAAGGAAAATAAAGCTGCGCCTATAATTCTTCCGGTAAAATCTGTTAATGTTGCAGCCCCATCCTCAAGAGATAATCCTCTTGCAAATGAGATATCAAAATCATTTACGTCTAACGATAGTGTTTTTTTATTAGATCTATTTGAATAAAGCTCTTGTGCTTGCTCTAGTATAATTTCATTAGTTTTTCCAATAGATGCAAGTTTTCCATCCTCATCAAATTTTTTATTTGAGTTTTTTCTAACCCATGCATCTATCAAACAATTTCCAGGTCCTATATCCCTACTTGTAAAATCATATGGATAATAATTCCCAACTACTGTTACATTTGATATTCCTCCAATATTAAGCACACAAGATGGTACATTAATTTTTTTTTGTTTTAAAATTAACTGGTGAAAAATTGGAGTTAAAGGTGCACCCTCACCACCATTTTTAATATCATTTTCTCTAAAATTATAAACAATATTTTTCTTAGTTAATTTTGATAGTAAATTTCCATCACCAAGTTGAACAGAAATTTTTTGTTCTGAATTATGATAAATGGTTTGCCCATGAAAACCTACTAAATCTATTTCATTACTTTTTGAAATTTCACCGACGACCTCAACATGGAACATTGTTATTTTTCTTTCTAAATTTTTAAGTTCTTTTGAAAAGGTTTTTAAGTCTTTTGTGTTATTTATCTTTTCTTTGAGAGAATGAATTGTTTCATAGACATCATCATTATATTTGTAATATTTATTAAATAATACTTCATATTTAGACGCTCCATCTGATCTAATTATAGATGCATCAACTCCATCCCCGGACGTACCGCTCATTAAACCCAAAGATGTATATTCTTTACTCATATTTATATTTATTTATAGCTATTTTAGTATAATAGTAGGTTTAACATATAAAATTCTATGAAAAATAGCTTTTTATCTGAAATGAAATCTCGTGGTTATCTTAATCAATGCACTGATTTAGATAATCTTGAGAAAATTTCTAAAGAAAAAACAATAAAAGCCTATATTGGATTTGATTGCACAGCTCCTAGTTTGCACGTTGGAAGTTTACTCCAGATTATGATTTTAAGACTTCTCCAAAAGTATGGTCATCAACCTATTGTGTTATTAGGCGGTGGAACTACACTTATTGGTGATCCCTCTGGTAAAGACACAACTAGGAAAATTTTAAAACAAAAGGATATTAAAAAAAATATCACAAGTATTAAAAAACTTTTTGAAAAATTGTTATTCTCTAAAAGTAAGAAAACTAAACCAATTTTTGTCGATAATTATCAGTGGCTTTCTAAACTAAAATATATCGATTTCCTAAGAGACATAGGTAAACATTTTACATTAAATAAAATGCTCACTTTCGAAAGTGTTAAATTGAGATTAGACCGCGAACAATCACTAAGTTATACAGAATTCAATTATATGATTTTACAGGCCTACGACTTTTACCAATTGTATAAGAAACATGATTGTATTTTACAAATGGGTGGTTCAGATCAGTGGGGCAATATAGTAAATGGTGTCGAATTAATAAGACGAATTCTACAAAAAGATTCATATGGATTAACAACCCCTCTTATCACTTTATCGTCAGGTGCTAAAATGGGAAAAACAGAAAAAGGTGCTGTTTGGTTAGATAAAAAAATGTTTTCACCATATGAGTATTGGCAATTTTGGAGAAATACATCAGATGGAGATGTTAAAAAATTTTTAAATTATTTTACAGAAATAGAAACTAACGATTTATCTCAAAAAATTGATAAAGAAAAAAATATTAATAACTTGAAAATTCTTTTAGCAAATGAAGCAACAACTTTAATGCATGGTGCAAAAGCTGCCAAAGATAGTGCAGATACTGCCAAGGAAACATTTGTGAAAGGTGGTCTGGGTAAAAATATACCAGAAAAAAAAATGAGTAATAAAGAATTTATTCAAGGTGTAAATATTATAGATTTATTTTTTCAAAATAAATTAGTGCAATCAAAAAGCGAGGCTAGAAGAATTTTAAAAAATAATGGGATAAGAATAAACGATAATATTATAAGTGATGAAAAAAAAATTATAAATATGAATGATGTTTCTAATGATAATTTTATAAAACTGTCAATTGGAAAGAAAAATCACCTAAAAATAAAAATTATTTAGCGTTTTTTTTTTTATATTCTTCAAGTGTACGAGTAATAAATCTTGGTGTTAATGTTTTTACAGGATTTACAGTTGTTTTTAAATTGTCAGTAGGTCCTTTTATTTTAAAACTTACACCAAATAATCCATCTCCTGTTTTTTTTCCGATTAAAATATCTCCTATAACAGGAATTTTTGAAACTAAAGTGTTTAGAGTCTTGGCAGGCACTAAAGTACCTCTTAAACTTAAAATATCTTTTCTTTTATCAAAATATCCATCAATCAAAATTGAAATTGAGGGACCAATAAGAAAAATTTCTTTTATTTCCATCCAGCCATTTTTAGTTTCATATTGAATAGATAATTTATCAAAACTTATTCCATCTCCTTTTAATGCGTCTGTTAAACCCTTTAAATCTGCAAGACTAAGTAATTTTGCGAAACCTGGAGCTTGATTAATTTTAAAATTTTCTATTAGTAAATTTCCTAATGATTTTTCTTTACTTGAGTTAGAGAGATAAAATAAATTTCCTCCTTCTAAGCCCTCAAAAAATTCATAACTATTTACCAATGGCTTAGCTTCATCAGAATAAATTTCTAAAATACTGTTGCCTGTCGTATCTTCTTTTTTAATTGATATATCTAAAAATTTATTTTTACTGAATTCACTTTTAGCAGAAATTTTTTCTAATTTACCTCTCTTTATAAGCCCAACTAATCTAAATTTATTCAGTGGGATATCGGAACTAGTCAGTACTTCCTTAAAATCAATTTCAATATTTTTAGAAATACTACTTAAAATATTTTTTTTATTTTCTTGGTTGTTTAATTCTTTAATTAATGATCTTCCGTCAAATATATCTCCATCGATAATAATGGCTTTTCTATTTAAAATTTTAAAATCATTGTTAATTTTATTATTCTTACTTGTTTTTATTTTCAAATTCTTAAAATCCAAGATTTCTAAATTTTTATTTAAAATAAAATTGTTTAATACAACCTCATTATTATCATTTGAAAAAATCAATTTCTGTATATGAATTTTTTTATTTTTTTTGATTGAAAGATCGCTTTTAATACTAAAAGTGTCACCTTTATTAAATTTTTTATTTATAATTGGTATTGTTTCTTGATCGCTTTGAAATATTATTTTAGAATTTAATTTTAAACTAGTCGTGCGTTTGTTATTTAATATATCAACCTTTCCATTATCAATATTTATATTATCATACTTTGCAAATAAATTATAAATTTTAATTATTTCATTTTTATATAAAAAATTTAATTTTAAATTTGATAATTTATATTTTGTGTTCGACCCAATATTAGTATCCTTTACTATTCCATTCAGAGTGAAATCTTTTACCAAGAAAGCATTATCAAAACTAAAACTAGATTTTAATTTGATTTTTAATGTATCAATTTCTTTGATATAATCTTTGTATACTTTGTCAATTTTAATTTGTGAAATATAATTTTTAATTAAATTAATTCCGAAAAATTTTGTTTCAGCATTTACATTATTTATACTTATTTCATTTTTAATGAGTGATAATATACTTATATTTGCTCTTAAAACTTCTAAAGGTATTTGAATAGATTTATATTGGACTTCTGGATTAATAAATTTAACAAAAAGTGTTAGTTTTTTTATATTTAAAAAAATTGAAATTTCATCAAATTCTAAATTGACCTCTTTTTTATTATTATTTATTTCCGACTGAATAATTTTATTAAATCTATCTGTTTGATAACCATAAAAAGATAAGAATACTATGAGAGACGAAAATAAAATTATAATAATAGCAAATAAAGAAATTAAAAATTTTTTCATTGAATCGTTTTTCCAAATATTCCCGACTCTATGAATTTATCAATATTTCCATTTAATACTTCATCTGGATTTGTATCTTCAGTTTTGAACCTTAAATCTTTTACCAATCTATAGGGCTGTAAAACATATGATCTTATTTGGTGTCCCCAACCAATATCAGTTTTAGAATCAATTTGGTTTTGATTTTTTTCTTCTCTTTTTTGTATTTCATATTCATAAAGTCTTGCTTTAAGCATTTTAAAACATGTTTCCTTATTTTTGTGTTGAGATCTTTCATTTTGACATTGGACAACAATTTTGGTTGGTAAGTGAGTAATTCTAACAGCGCTATCAGTCGTATTTACATGCTGCCCTCCAGCCCCACTAGATCTGTAAGTATCAATTCTTAAATCCTTTTCGTCGATATTGATATCTATTTCATCTTCAACTGATGGATAAATCCATATACTAGCAAAACTTGTGTGTCTTCTAGCGCCCGAATCGAAAGGAGATATTCTCACTAATCGATGTACTCCGGACTCTTTTTTCATTAGTCCGTACAAATTTTCACCGGTAACTTTTAATGTGCAAGACTTAATTCCTGCCTCCTCCCCTTTGTGTTCACTTATTAATTCATAACCAAATCTTTTTTTATCAAACCATTTTAGATACATTCTTCTAAGCATATCAGCCCAATCTTGGCTTTCTGTACCTCCAGCGCCAGCATGGATTTCTATGTATATATCAAGTTTGTCATTTTCACCTGACAAGAAGCATTTAATTTCAAAATTTTTAATTTCTTTTAAGATATTTAAAATTTTGTTTGAACAATCATTTAATATTTCCTGATTTTTTTCTTCTATCGCAAGCTTATTTAGATCCTTTAAATTGCTTATTTCTACGAGTGAGTGATCATAAAAATTGACAATATTTTCTAGAAAGTTTTTTTCTTTAGTAATTTTTTTTGATTTTTTTCCGTCTTTCCAAAAATCTTTTTTTAAAATTTCTTGATTTAGATCAAGAATTCTTTTCTTAACCCTATTGGTATCAAAGATACCCCCTGATATTATTTAAGGATTTTTCAGATAGTAAAATATTTTTATCAAAATTGTCCATTAGTAGAATCTCCTAAATTTATTATATTTACCATAGTTTTCTCCAATACTTAAATTTTTAACCTTGATATCTTGAACAGTTTTCTCTTTAAATGCCTCTATTATTGCTTTTTTATTATTAAAGCTAACATCTTCGCCAGTTTTGTAATCTACTGGAAAAAAATAAATATTTGATGGACTTTTAAAAGGTTTTATATCCTCTTTATAAAGAGCACGCTCTATAAATTCTTTGAATATTGGAAGTGCAGCTTTTGAACCAGTTTCGAATTTACCAAGTGATTTAGGTTCATCATATCCAATGTAAACACCTATTGCTAAATCAGAAGTAAAGCCTATAAACCAAGCATCAAAATTTTTATTTGTTGTTCCTGTTTTTCCTGCAAGTGGAACTTTTAAAGTTCTAAGTTTTTTTCCTGTTCCTCTTTCAACAACACCCTCTAAAATTGATGTCATTTGATAAGCAGTCTCTTCACTAATAACTTGTTTGTTTTTATCTATTATTTTTGGAACAAAATCCTGATCAAGTTTTACAATTTCACATCCTTCACATTGTCTTTTATCAAAATTGTAAATAGTTTTACCTCTTCTATCTTGTATTCGGGTAATTAAATTTGGATTAATTTTTTTTCCTCCATTAACAAAAGAACAATATGCGTTTGTAATTTTTAGGAGTGTTGTTTCATTTGAACCTAGAGATACAGATAATAGCTCTGGTACATCTTCGTAAACGCCTAAATCTTTTGAAATTTTGGCTATTTTATCAAAACCTAACTGTTGTGCCACTCTAACTGTCATTAAATTTCTTGATTTTTCAACACCCATTCTTAATGTTGATGGACCATAAAATTTTTTTCCATAGTTTTGTGGTTTCCATTTTTTTAATCCTTCACCTTGTTTACTAACAAAAGGAGCATCTAGTATTAATGAGTTTGGCAGAAATCCATTTTCTAAAGCTGCAGCATATACTATTGGTTTGAAAGCTGAACCTGGTTGTCTTTTTGCTTGAGTTGCTCTGTTAAATTCACTTGATACAAAACTATATCCTCCTACCAAAGCCTTAACTTTTCCATTAAAAGGATCCATAACAACAATCCCTCCATTGACTTTTGGAAGTTGTTTTAAAGTCCATATATCACTTGATTTTTTTTGGACAAATATAATATCTCCATCACTAAGTAATTCATTGAAGTTTTTCTTTCCAGTCCATTTTAAACCCTCAAATAAAATTTTTCCTTTTAAATTTTTATTTAAAATTTTTATTTCTGTAAGATATTTTTCTACCCTTATAATCTGTGCTATTTCCCAATTAAGTGTTTTATCAATTTTTAGATTATTAACTTTGTTCTGCCAATCTTTATCTTTATACACATTTATAATTGGACCTCTCCATCCTTGACGTTTGTCGTATGACTCAATTCCAGATCTTAAAGCATTTAAGGCGGCAATCTGGTATTTGCCATTCAATGGCGTGCTGATTGACAGGCCTTCTGAGTATACTTTTTTAAACCCATACTCAGTATTAATAATCCTTCTCACCTCTTCAGTAAAAGATTGGGCTTCTTCAACTAATAAAACTTTTCTTTTATTTAATTTAATATTCTTTTTTAAAAATATTTTTAAATCTTTTTTTGAAATGTAACCATTTTCCTCAAGATTTTTTAGAACCAAGTCTCTTCTTTTTTTTGCTAAATCTTTATTTTTATAAGGATTATATTTGCTTGGAGCTTTAGGTAATGCCGCTAAGAGAGCTGCTTCATTATAATCTAATTCTCTAACAGATTTATTAAAATATTCTAAACTTGCTGATGCAACACCGTATGTTCCTTGGCCTAAATAAATCTCATTAAGATACAGCTCAAGTATTCTATTTTTAGAGTAAGATTTCTCAATACGAAATGCTAAAATTGCTTCTTTAATTTTCCGTCTTAACGAAACTTCGCTTGTAAGTAAAAAATTCTTAGCAACTTGTTGTGTTATAGTTGAGGCGCCCTCAAGCCTTTTGCCTTGAACAATATTTTCAATATTATTTAAAACTGCTCTGGTTATACCTTTTGCGTCGACACCCGGATGAACAAAAAAATTTTTATCTTCTGCTGAAAGAAATGAGTTTATAACAACATCGGGTATAGACTCTATCGGAATAAAAAGTCGTTTTTGAATTGCGTATTCGGCGATTAATTCACCTGAGTCACCGTAAACGCGGCTCGATACAGGCGGTTCATAATTTGCTAACTTTTTATAATCTGGTAAACCTGAAGAAAAATACCAAAAAGCTGAAAAAATCATGAAAAATATAAATAAAAAAAATGATATTAAAATTTTAGTTAAATGATTAAGTGTTTTTTTCATGCTTTAAAGTTGAATAATATCTACCTAATTTGGGCGATCTTAAGGCATATTTAATAATAGAATAACTGTATTTTTTGAAAAAAAAATGTATAGTAATCGTATGTGTATCAAAAATAAAATTTACAACAAATTTTCAAACAAATTTATGAATGGATTAAACTTATTATGGAAAAAAATTTATATATCGATGCTTCGCATCCAGAAGAAACTAGAGTTGTACTCAAATCAAAATCTCATATTGAAGAATATGAGTATGAGAACAAAAAGAGTTTAAATCAAAAAAGTAATATCTATTTAGGAAAGATTAGTAGAGTAGAACCTTCTCTTCAAGCTGCTTTTGTTAATTACGGAAGAGAGAGACATGGCTTTTTAGCTTTTAATGATATTCAATCTGATTATTACCAAATTCCCAAGGAAGACAAAGAGGAACTAAAAAAGGCTGAAGAAAAAATTAGAGAGGATCTAAAAGAAGAAAGCCAGGACACTGAGGTCAAAACAAAAAATAATTCTGAAGAGGAACAAAATATAAATAGTTTAGAGAGTAGTGTTAACACTGAAAATAAAGTAACCAGCTCAGAAAATTCTGAAAGGACAAGAGAAAAACTTAAAAACAGATATGGTGTAAGGAAATATCGAATCCAAGAAGTAATTAGGCCTGGCCAAGTAATTTTAATTCAAATTAATAAAGAGGAGAGAGGTCAAAAAGGTGCGGCTCTTACTACATTTATTTCTCTTGCGGGAAAATACATTGTTCTAATGCCAAATACTGCGAAAGGTGGTGGGATTTCAAGAAAAATTATTAATCATGAGGATAGAAATCAAATTAGAAAAATGCTTAGAGAAATTGAGATTCCTAAAAGTATGGGTTTAATAGTTAGAACAGCTGGATCAAGAAAAACTAAAAAAGAAATTCAGAATGATCTTCAAAATACAATAGGTTTATGGGAGTCTATAAAAGAAAAAGCAGTTGAGTCAACTGCACCTATTTTAATACACGAGGAGGGAGATGTTATCAAAAGAGCTCTCCGAGATATTTATGATAATGATACAAAATATGTTCATGTTGAGGGTAATGATGGATATCAAAAAGCCAAATTATTTATGAAACAATTTATGCCTAGAAACGCAAAAATGGTTAAAAAATATAAAGGAAAAATTCCCCTATTTCATAGCGAAAATATTGAAAAAGATTTAAATAAGATATTTGAACCTGTCGTTAGACTAAAGTCTGGAGGTTATTTGGTAATAAGTCCTACAGAAGCTTTAGTTGCTATTGATGTTAACTCTGGACAATCAACAAAAGAACTTAATATTGAGAAAACTGCAGTTAATACAAATATTGAGGCTGCTGAGGAAATTGCAAGACAAATTAAAATTAGGGACTTATCGGGGCTTATCGTAATTGACTTTATAGATATGATAAATTTTCATAACAAAAGAACTGTAGAGAGAAAAATTAGAGACAAACTTAAAAATGATAGGGCCAGAATACAGACTGGAAGAATAAGTAATTTTGGTCTGATGGAGATGACTCGGCAAAGACTTAGGGAAAGTTTCATCAAATGGGAAACTATTCTTTCGCTAGAGTCTTTTGGTTTAAAAATTATAAAAAAAATTGAAATGTTGGCATTTTCAAAAAAAACAAAAATAGTTATGGCTTATGTACCGGATAAAGTTGCATCCTATCTTAATTCAGATCTTAAAAAAGAACTTTCTTTTTTTGAAAAGAAATACAAATTTAAAATAAATATTACAGCTGATAGTCAGTTAATAATACCTGAATACAAGATTCATCTTCTGAATAAGAATAAAAAAATTATTGAAAAATTTGAAAACTTAAAAAATACCAATGAGTCCAAAGGAAATGATGTCCGAAAAATTAAAGTTTTTCCTTCTGAAAAAGGTAAGAAAAAAAAAGATACGCTTGGAAGAATATTGTGGGTTAGAAAAAAAAGAAGAAAATCAAATTAACCCTTTTTTTGGACTACTGGCTGATCCGTAATTTTGCAAAACCATCCTTCCAGCTAAATAAGATTTTCTTCCAGCTACTACTGCATTTTTCATGGACTCGGCCATTAAAATTGGATTTCTAGCTTTTGCAATTGCAGTATTAATTAAAACACCGTCACAACCTAACTCCATTGCTATTGAAGCATCTGATGCTGTACCAATACCTGCATCAACAATGACTGGAACTTTAGAATTGTTTTTTATTAAAGAAATATTTAATTTATTTGGAATTCCTCTTCCAGAACCTATTGGCGAAGCCAAAGGCATAATTGCCGAGGCACCTGCATCTTCTAATTTTTTTGCCATTATAGGATCATCTGAACAATAAACCATAACTTGAAAGCCTTCTTTTACCAAAACTTTCGTTGAATTTAATGTTTCAATCATATTTGGGTAAAGCGTTTTTTTATCACCTAGAACTTCTAATTTTACAAGTTTCCATCCACCCATCTCTCTTGCAAGTCGTAACGTTCTTAAAGCGTCTTTGGAATTAAAACATCCGGCGGTATTTGGTAAGTATATAATTTTTTTTGGATCTAAATAATCCATCAATATAGGTTTCTTCTTATCTAGAATATTTACTCTTCTAACTGCCACTGTCACCATATCTGCACCTGAAGCTTTGATAGCTTTTGCAGTTTCTCTAAAACTTTTATATTTACCAGTACCCACAATTAAACGAGATCTGAGTTTATATTTGCCAATTTTTAGAAAATCTTTTTTCACTATCCTCCTCCAATAAAATGTACAATTTCAATTTTGTCTCTATTTTTAATTTTTTTCTTTTTATAGTTCTCCTTAGGTAAAATTAAACCATTAAGCTCAATGGCTACACTTTTTTCATTTAGTTTATGCTTTTTTAAAAGATCTTTAATACTCAAATTCTCTTTAATTTTTAGCTTTTTCCCATTTAATTGTATTTTTGCCATAATTGAGATAATTTAAATTTCTATTATATCAAAATGAGACAAAAAATTCTTGTAATTAATGGTCCAAATTTAAATTTACTTGGTACAAGGGAAAAAGAAAAATATGGCCAATCTTCACTTGAGGATATTAAAAAAAAATGTAAAAGCCACGCAGATAAGCTAGGTTTAGATATTGAATTTAAACAGTCTAATGTTGAAGGTGAAATTGTAAATTTTATACAAGAAACAAGACAGAAATATAATGGTATAATAATAAATGCCGGCGGATATACTCACACATCGGTTGCAATACTTGATGCTTTACTAGCTGTTAAAAAACCAACAATCGAGTTACATATAACAAATATTTACAAAAGAGAGGATTTCAGGCATAAATCACTCATAAGCAAAGCTGCTGATGGTATTATTTGCGGATTAGGTGCAGATGGTTATGTTATGGCGCTTGATGGTATAAAAAAAATTATAAAAAATGAAAATTGATAAAAAATTAATAAAAGAGCTTAAAGATTATTTAGACGAATTCAATTTATCGGAAATTGAGTATCAAGATGGAACAAAAAAGGTTAAAGTTGCAAAGAGCATCTCAGGAATAGCAAATATTTCACCTATTAAACCTAATATTCCTCCTAAAAAAGATGAAACAGGAACAAAAATAACTTCTCCAATAATCGGAACAGCGTATTTAGCTCCAGAACCTGGTGCTAAAAAATTTGTTGAAGTTGGTGATAAAATAAAAAAAGGACAAACAGTTATGATCGTAGAAGCTATGAAGACTATGAATCATGTACCCTCAACATTTGATGGGATTGTTAAAAAAATTCTAGTTCAAGATGGTGAAGCTGTTGAGTTCGGTCAAACACTAGTCCTTTTAAAATAACAAATGTTTAAAAAAGTTTTAATAGCAAATAGAGGAGAAATTGCTGTACGGGTCATTAGAGCTTGTAAAGAATGGGGTATTGGAACTGTAGCTGTTCACTCAGATGTAGATGCTGACTCGATGCATGTAAGATTAGCTGATGAAAGTGTTTGCATAGGATCTCATCAACCACAAAATAGTTATTTAAATATGGCGGCTATAATGTCTGCAGTCGATGTAACAGGTGCTGAAGCAATTCACCCAGGATATGGATTTTTATCTGAAAATTATAAATTTGCTGAGATAGTTGAAAAACATAAAATTAAATTTATTGGACCTAAAGCTGAAATAATAAAAAAAATGGGTGATAAAATTCAAGCAAAAATAATTGCTAAAGAAAAAGGTTTGCCAGTTATTGAGGGTTCAGACGGTGGTGTTAAAGATCTAAAGCAAGCTAGAGAAATCTGTAAAAAAATTGGTTATCCGGTTTTAATTAAGGCATCTGGCGGTGGTGGTGGAAAGGGAATGAAAATAGTTGATGAGGAAAGTAAATTAGAAGAGTTATATTCATTGGCTCGTTTAGAAGCAAAAAAATATTTTGGAAACGACGAAGTTTATATTGAGAAATATTTTAAAAACCCTAGACACATTGAGGTTCAAGTACTATCAGGAAAAAATAGAACAGTTCATTTGAATGAGAGAGATTGTAGTGTTCAAAGAAAACATCAAAAATTAATTGAGGAAACTCCAAGTCCAGTCTTAGATAATAAAACAAGATCTGATCTATTGAACAAAACAATAAAAATGGTTGAGGCTATAGGTTATGAGGGTGCTGGAACGGTAGAGTATATTTACGAAAATGGAAAATTTTATTTTTTAGAAATGAATACGCGAATTCAAGTTGAACATCCTGTTACAGAAGTACAAACTGGTATTGATATAGTTAAAGAACAAATATGGATAGCACACTCAGGTCAAACTGCATTAGAACAAAGTGATATAAGTGCAAGGGGACACACTATAGAGTGTAGAATAAATGCTGAGGATCCATCTAAAAATTTCCAGCCTAGTCCAGGTATAATTTCTGTATGTCACCAACCATCAGGGTTTAGAACTAGAGTTGATGGTTCTATATTCCAAGGTTGTAAAATTACGCCCTTTTATGACAGCTTAATATGTAAATTAATTTGTAAAGGAAGAAATAGAACAGAAGCAATTCAAAGAACAATGAGATCTTTGAATGAATTTGTTATCGAGGGTGTCACAACCACTATTGATTTACATAAAAGAATTTTAGCTCATGAAAAATTTGTATCATCTGATTTTGATACTAATTGGCTAGCTAAAGAAAAGTTTTATTAATTGATTATTAAATTGAAAAATAATATTTTAAATGATATTTAATTAGAGATATGGGATACCCAAAAAAACACAGAGGAAGACGTAAAATTGGCTCAAAAAAGAGAAGGGCTCGAAGAAGAAATAAGAAAAGATAAATTGTCTTAGAATGGAATTTATAACTCAAATCAGAAAATTGAGTTTATGGATATTTATTATTCCTTTGGTTGCAGTAAATCTTTGTTTATTTATTTCTGTAAATTTTCATATTTTTGAAAACACCTTTTTAACTGTAGATCATATTGGTAGATCAAACCCAGTATTTCCTTACATTGATGGTGGAGTTTCAATAAGTAGAACAGCCAGAACATATCCGGCATATTTAGTATTTAAACCATCTATGATATTTGCATCATTGTTACTAATTTTATATTGGATTAAAACAAATAAGTTAATAAATACTTTTCAAAATTCAAAAAAAAATAACCTTTTTAAAACATTTGGAATACTATCTGCTATTTTTTTAATAATTCATTCAATTTTTTTAGGGGTAAAGTTTGATTATGATGTTTATAAATTTTTTAGAAGATTTGTTTTGTTTTTTTTTATTATTTTTGAAATAGTCGCACAATCATTACTTGTCTTTAGATTGTTCAAATTAAAATCATTACTTAAAAATTATTTTAATAATTACGTTCTAATTCTTAAAATTATTTTAGTTACAATTTTAGTTGTTGTTGCTATTTTAAGTCTCCCTATAGTTGTAACAAGTGGAAACGTGTACTTTAAGCATGCTTTAGAATGGAATTATTTTGTTGGAGTAATTCTTTTTTATTTGTTTACCTATCTGTTTTGGAAAAGAATTTAGTTTAAAAACTGCCGTCTACACACCTTTCGGTGCGCAGACTTTAGTTTTGGCTCGTCGTTAATGCGCTACCGCCAAGCCTCCCGTTCCACTATTTTAGCGCTACTCAGTGGAACTTTCTGCCCTTTAAGCTTGAACCTCTCGGTTTTTCCTTAAATGGCCAGTTGAGAGTTGCCCCTCAATTCATTTATTAAATTATTACATCTAGAAAAAAATAGGTATCACTTTTTAGTTGTTTTAATTTACTGTCTGTTAATTGTGTGGATAATTTTTGTTTTCTGTTTTTTCGATCCAACCGCCACCAAGAACTCTTTCACCAATACTGTCTTTTGAATATATAACACAAGCTTGTCCTGGTGATATTCCTTTTTCATCTTGTAATATTTCTACTTCTGCAGAATTATTTTTTATTGTAACTTTAGCATCAAGTAGTTTTCCTGTTGATCTTACTTTAATTAAAACTTTTTTTTCAAAATTTTTAGTGTCAGCTAAAAGATTTATATCCCTCAAAAATAATTTTTTAATATTTAAAAAATCCTGCGTTCCAACGACGATTGAATTATCTTTTGCTTTTATATCAATTACGTAAAGTGGATCAGGATTCGAGATTTTAATACCTTTCCTTTGACCAATGGTATAATTAATAATTCCATCGTGCGTTCCCAATTTTTCACCTTTAATATTAAATATGTCACCTTTTTGGAATGATTGCGGCCTATATCGCTCTATCACTGAAGCATAGTTACCGTTAGGAACAAAGCATATATCTTGACTATCTGGTTTTGTTGCTACATTAAGATTTAATTTATTTGCAATATTTCTTGTTTCGGACTTATTGATTAAACCCAAGGGAAATCGTAAATAATCTAATTGATTTTGAGTTGTGCTAAAAAGAAAATAACTTTGATCTCGTTCCTTATCCTCTGCTCTATACATTCTGCCTGATCCATTATTCTCATGTCTTAAAACATAATGTCCAGTAATTAATGCGTCAGCCTTAAGTTCTTTTGAAAATTTAAATAAATCTCTAAATTTTACTGTTTGGTTACATTGAACGCACGGGATTGGTGTTTCTCCAGCAACATAACTATTGATAAAAGAGTCTATTACTTCAGTTTTAAATTTCTTTTGATAGTAAAGAATTTTGTGTTCAATATTAAGAGTATCAGACACTCTTTTTGCATCGATAATATCTCTACCTGCACAACATTGTCTACCTGATACAGATGTTTTCGATTCATCATACAATTTTAATGTTATTCCTGTTACATTATATCCTTGCTCTTTCATCAATCCTGCTACAACTGATGAGTCTACTCCTCCAGACATTGCAACAACAACTTTTGTGTCTTTGGGTGACTTTTTTATACCTAGAGAGTTAATCATAAAATGTTATATAATATAAAAATTTATAATTTTCCATTATGCAATATGAATTAGAGCCTGGTAATTTTGTAATAAACCCCTCTCAAAAAGACTGGGGGACTGGCCAGATACAGTCTATTATTAAGAATAAGGCAACAATTAATTTTGAAAATGCTGGAAAAAAAGTGATTAATTTAAACAATATCAACTTAAAAAAAATTCTATATGAAAAATGAAGATTTAAAAGCGATAGCAGAATCCTTAATTGAAACAACTGAAAAAGCAGGAAAAAAAACAATTGAATTATATGAAATGGGCTTAAAAATTATAAAAAAACCAGATGACTCGCCTGTTACTAATGGGGACCTTGAAGTTGATAAAATGCTAAAAGAAAAAATTAAAAAATTGACACCTAATATACCAATTATTTCTGAAGAGTCTGTAGATCTGAAAATTAAAAATACTTTTAAAACTTTTTGGCTCCTAGATCCCATAGACGGGACAAAAGAATATATATCAGGAAAAGATATTTACACCTTAAATGCAGGATTGATAATTGATTGTTTACCCTCACTTGGAATAATTGGTGTTCCAAAAAAAAATAGATTGTTTTATTCATATGGGAAAGGAGATTCATACTTGATTGAAAAAAATAAAAAAATAAAATTAAATTGTGCAAAAAAAACAACAAAAAATAAAATTTTTGCTCTCACAAATAGAGAAAAACCTTCTAGCGATATTTTAAATAAATTAAATGAATTTGGAGTAAATTCATTTTTAAAAATAAGTAGCTCGTACAAATATTGTTTAATTGCTAATGGTGAATATGATTTGTATGTGGACAAGGTAAGAGCGAATGAATGGGATGATGCAGCTGGGCATGCTATTGCTGAACATGCAGGAGCTATTGTTACTAATATGGAAGGTCAATCTTTTAGATATGGAAAAAAAGATTATAAAAACCCAACAATACTTATTAGAAGAGGTAAAGATTTAAATGTTTAAGACAATTGCTATTATAGTTATTTCAGTTTCTATATTTGGACTAGTTTTATTTGTATTTGTAAAAAATTTAATGAAAAGAAGAATTGAATATTATTTAAAATTAAATGAAAAAAAGAAGAAAACTAAATAAGTTTTAATAACTTCTTGAATTCTTTTTCTTCCATTGAAAGTAATTTTTTTGAAATATCGTAACTAAATCCAGATCTTGCTAAAACACCCATATCCTTTTTATAAAAAAGCTCTCTGTTAGCTCCAGGTCGCATTGGACCAATTCTTTTTTTCTTACATATTTTAATCGCTGAAACAAAATCAGGATCAGATTTTTCATTTTTTATTTTATCTATACTGTTTTTTATAAATTTTTCCTCAAGTCCTTTACTTTTTAACGAATATGAAATTTTATTTAATGAATAACCTCTTCTATAAAGATTTCTTGCTTTAGAATCAGAATATAAAGCATCATTAAGATAGTTGTTTTTTTCTAAACCAACTACTATTTTATCAATTATTTCGGAAACTTCTTTTCTATTTTTTGAGCCTTGGAATTTAGTTAAATATTTCTTTAAAAGAAAAGTTTTAGTTTGTTGTCTAGACGGGTTATATTTTTCAATATATGAATAAGCTAAATCCCTTAGTTTGATAGTCAAATCTTCAAAATCTTTTTTGTTTGATATTGGATCCATAGCTTTTATATTGTAAAAGATTCTATGGTTAATGATCTTCTACAATTTTTAAATTACGAAAATATTTATCTAATTGCAAATATTGGCGTAATCCCATGTTGGCTTTTATTAATTTTTTTTCCTAAAGCAATATTAACAAATATTTTTGTAAAATCTGTTGTAATCCCATCTTTATTATCCACAGCATATATTTTTATTGCCTATCAAATTTATACAACAGAGAATATTTTTGAAATTTTTAATCTTTATCTTGGTTTGGACGAACTTTATTCTTTGTATTCTAATGAAGGTTTTTTATTAATTTTTTGGCTACATTTTTTAACAATTAATCTTTTTGCAGGAAACTGGATTGCAAATGATGCTCAAAACTTTTTAGTATCGAGACCTTTTGTAATAATTTCATTGATTACAACTTATTTTACAGGTCCTTTGGGTCTTGTATTGTATTGGTTAATAAGAATTTTTTATTCAAAAAAAATTAATTATTATGACTAAATCTATTGAGTTTTATTTCGACTTTAGTAGTCCGTATGCTTATCTTGGTTTTAAGGAAATTAAAAAATATGAAAAAAAATATCCTTTTCAAATTAAATATATGCCAATATTTTTAGGTGGACTTCATAATTCTGCGGGCATAACGCCTGCAGCATTTAACAAGATAAAATCTAAGTATATGGTTCAGGACACAAAATTAGTCGCGAACAAAAAAAATATTAAATTTAGTTTCAATTCTTATTTTCCGATAAAAACAGTAAATTTTATGAGAGGTGCTATAATTGCAAAGGATGATAATTATGAAAAAATTTATGTTGAGAAAATTTTCGATTCCATTTGGAGAGATGGGTTAAATATGAACGATAATATTATAATTAATAAGGTGTTAAAAAATTTAGATTTAAATCCTAGTATCTTTTTTGGAAAAGTTTCAGAAATAAAAATTAAAGATAAATTAAAAAAATTAACAAATGATGCGTTAAAAAAAGGAATATTTGGTGCTCCTACTTATTACGTTAATAGAAAAATCTTTTTTGGTCAAGATAGATTGAGCTATGCAATTGATGAGATTAAAAAATAATGAGAGAAGTTAAATCTAAAAAAAATAATCCTTTTAAAAACTTTTTTATAAAGATTTGTAGATTTTTTGGATTAGAGTTAATAGACCAAAGCAATTTTTCAATACCAACCTCTAACAAGTCTATGAATGATACTTTAAGTGTGCCTGGAGAAAAATCAATTACTCTACCGATGGGTAAAATAAACATTACAAGACATGTGAAATCATTAAATATTATTTTAAGAACCTGCATGTCGGTTAATATGCTTACTCAATCAAAAAAAAGAATTTTTGAAAAGGATAAGGAGGAGTATACCAAAAGAACACTTATTTCATTAATTAATAGTGTTCATTATGCTAAAGATTTTTTTAAAAATGTAAAATTTAAAATACATATAATTGATCATAACTCCTCAAAAAATCAAATTAATGATATTAAAACAATTTTAGATAAATCAAATTTAAATTTTGAAATTTTAAATTTAAAATTTGAAGAGTATTCAAATCTTATAGAAAAAATCAACGAAGAAGAAAAAGAAGTAACAAATAATCAAAAATCAAATATGTCGAATATTCATCAATCATTAATTCTTTCTAAAGAAGCATGTGAAGATCTTACTTATTTTGTTGAAGACGATTATATTCACGAAAAAAATAGTCTTGCAGAAATGCTTTTTGCTTATGAAAAGATAGCTTCACTTACAAAAAAAGAATTAATTATTTGCCCTACAGATTATCCATTTCTTTATAATCAAAATGAAAGTACCAAAATTTTTTTAGGTGATAAAAAGCACTGGCGTCAAACAGACCAGACATTATGTACATTTTTAACTAGTAAAGAAATTATCGATAGATATTGGGATCAAATTATTAGTATGTGTAAATTTGAGCACTACCCTTTTGAAAAACCATTACATAATATTTATAAAAAAGAATTATGTATATCACCAATACCCTCACTAGCAGTTCATTTTACAAACATAAACTCGATTTACGGTTTGTCTCCAAATGTAGATTGGAAGAGGTTGTGGGATGAAAATTCAAGTTAATAAAAAAGCAATAAATTTTAAGTTACAGTCTACATCAGGTAAAGTTTTTAATTTATCAGATGTAAAAAACGGGTTGGTTGTTTACTTTTATCCAAAAGATAATACTCCTGGATGCACTCTGGAAACTAAAGATTTTTCATTGCTTTATAAGAAATTTAAATCACTTAAGTACGAGGTTGTAGGTATATCTAAGGATAATATGGAAAGTCATATAAAGTTCAAAAAAAAATTCAAAGTTCCTTTCCATCTCCTCTCTGATGAAAAGATTCAAGTACAAAAAAAATATGGTATCTGGGGGCCTAAATCTTTTATGGGCAAAAAGTTTATGGGAACAATTAGGTCAACAATTGTTATTGATAAAGGCAAAATTATAAAAGTATGGTCAAATGTTAGAGTTAAAGATCATGCAAATGAAGTTCTTAATTTTATAAAATCATCAAAATAAAAAGGCCCGATCTCTCGGGCCTTATATTACCTAAACTTTAGGGAAGGTAATCTACTAAAAAGTAAGGCCCGGACTAAAAACCGGGCCTTAAATTATCTCCTAAACGAAGGGAGGGAGAGTTATTTAATCTCTTATACCGTAAGCGATTACACCAACCTCGGACTTATCAGTTCCAAGCCTTTCAGCTTCTTTACTGATTCTTATTCCAATAGTCATTTTCATAATTGACCATACGATGTATGATACTACGAAAACGAAAACTACTACTGAAATCGTTCCTAGGAATTGTGAACCAAAACCTACTTCTGTATTTGTAAATGGAACTGCTAATGTACCCCATACTCCAGCAACTAAGTGTGCAGGAATAGCACCAACAACATCATCTATTTTCATTTTGTATAATAGTTTTGTTGAGTAGTACATTAATACACCAGCTATTGCTCCAATCACGATTGCAGCAAGTGGGCTTGGTGCTAAAGGTTCCGCTGTTATACCAACTAAACCAGCTATCGCACCATTAAGCATCATGACTACGTCAGTTTTACCACCGGCAAGTCTTGATACTGTAGCAGCGGCTAATACTCCACCACCTGCAGCTAAGTTTGTATTAATATATATTGTTGCAACAGAGCTTACGTCTTCTAATGTTCCAGCAGCTAATTGTGAACCACCGTTGAATCCAAACCAACCTAACCAAAGTATAAATACTCCAAGTGTTGCTAATGGAATTGAAGAAGCCGCAAAAGGTGCCATAGCTTTTACGCCACCTCCTGAAGTAAATCTTCCAGATCTCGCACCAAGTACTATTGCACCGGCAAGAGCAGCAGCTCCTCCAGCAGCATGCACTAATGTTGAACCTGCAAAATCAGAAAAACCAGCAGCTGATAACCAACCACCGCCCCACTGCCATCCCATTTCAATTGGATAAATAAATCCAGTTAAAATAGCTGCAAATAAGAAGAATGGCCAAATTTTAATTCTTTCAGCCAATGTTCCTGATACGATTGACATTGTTGTTGCACAGAATACCATTTGGAAAAACCAATCTGATCCATCAGAATAACCTGTTTCTAATGATGATGCGTCACTCCAAGAAGAGAATGAACCTATATATCCACCTTCTGGTATACCGTATGCTAAATTGTATCCAACTAACCAGAACATTACTCCGGCAATTGAATATAAACCTATATTTTTTGCACAGATTGCTGATACACTTTTAGATGTTACCAACCCTGATTCAAGCATAGCAAAACCTGCTGCCATCCACATGACCAGAAAACCTGACATTAAAAATAATATTGTATTAAATATGTATTGTACTTCCGCCGATACAGTCGTATTTGCGTACCCTAGACCAGCAAAACTGAAATAGAGTGCTGTACCTGCAAAAAAGTAACCAAGTATTTTTTTCATACTTCCTCCTTTGTTCAAACTAAATTCTTAAATGATTGATTGAAAAAGAGTTACGTTAAGTGACGTTGTGAGTTATGCAGTTTTTGCAAGGGGTGCGGCGTTTTCAAGCAATCCCCAAAATCTTAGATTTCAGGGATTGTTGAATTAGGTTACTTATTGAACATATCTTTCAAACTTTTCGCCGGAAGGAATTTAACCTTCTGTGATGCGCTAATTTGAATTTGTTCACCAGTTCTAGGGTTTCTACCAATTCTGGCTTTTCTTTTGGCTACTTTATATGTACCAAAACCAGCGATTTTAACCGGTTCGTCACTTTTTAAACAATCCAGTATTATCTGGGTAATTGTATCAAAAGTTCTCTCCGCGTCTGCTTTGCTTTGGCTTAAAGTAGAAGCAATCTTATTAACTAGTTGTTTTTTGTTCATTTATGCCCCTTTTTATTGATATTTTGAATTTGTCTAAAAACTTAGGAAAATCAACAATTATTTAGTGTTTTTTTGACATATTAACACTATATATTGTGGATATTAAAAACTGTTGATTTTATTAGCTTTTTTAAGGTACTGAAAAATATTAGATAAATCTACCAAGTATTTATATCGTTAAAAGTTGTGAAAAGCATCAATGAAACTAATAAAAATAGCCCGATTCGAAAAAAACCCTCTTGAGTTTTTTGTGATAATGGTCTCCCAAGTATTTTTTCAAATAGAAAAAACATCAAATGTCCTCCATCTAATAAAGGTATAGGAAACAAATTAATTAATCCTAAGCTTATGGATATATAAGCAATTGTAGTGATAAAAGCTAATAAACCAAACTCAGCAACTTGACCTGATATTTTCGCGATTTTAATTGGTCCTCCTAGTTGAGAGGTGTCGGCCTTACCAGCTATCATTGAGCCCACGTAACTTAAAGTCGTTTTAGTTACAAACCATATTTCCTGGACTGAATAATAGATTGCTGAAGCTAGTCCTAGCTTTTTTTGATTTATTTCATTTGAAGCTGGTGTAATTGAAATACCTATTATTTTTTTTTTGATAGAGTTGCCGAAAGCATCTTTTGCATCTATAGATTTAGTATCAGTTTTAAAAGTAATTTCTCTATCGTTTCTTAATACTGTAATATCAATGGTATCTGATGAGCTTGTATTTATAAATGTAGAAACCTCTCTAATACTTAAAATTTTATTATTATTTATTGATAAAATAATGTCATCTTTCATTAAGCCAGCTTTATCTGCTGGACCATCGATAGTAATTTTATCGATCTTAGGCTGTGTAAAATCTTTTCCTACAAACATGTAAATTGATGTGAAGATAGCTATTGCTAATAAAAAATTTGCCAATGGACCTCCAAAAACTATTAACGCCCTTTGATAAAGAGGTTTTGTAATAAATAACTTTTCTTGATCTTCTTTACTGTATTTTTTTAAAATTTCAACTTGTTCTGCTTGGCTAAAAACATTTCTGTCACCAAAAAATTTTACATAACCTCCTAAAGGGATTAGACAAAATTTCCATCTTGTTCCACTTTTATCATTAAACCCGAATAACTCTTTACCAAAACCAATTGAAAAATCGGTAACACCAACTTTATATTTTCTAGCAAAATAATAGTGTCCATATTCATGTATAAAAACGACTACTGTAATTAAAATAACAAAAGGTATTATAAAGTTCATTGTTCCCAAGGTCCTTTTTTCTTTATATTTTTAGTTGTCTTTTTAAAATTGTTTTTTGTGGATTTATTAAAAAATAATATCAAAATAACTCCAGAGATAAAACCTCCAATATGTGCGGCATAGGCGACCCCTCCTACTGATGAAGATGAAAGAAAAGAATTTATAAACTGTAATATGAACCAAAATCCGAGAACATATAAAGCTCTTATTTTAAGAAGCTGGCTGAAAAAACCAAATGGTATTAAAACTAAAACTCTGGCATTAGGATAATTTATTAAATAAGCTCCTAGAACTCCGCCAATAGCTCCACTAGCGCCTATCATCGGAATTTGAGAATTTACATCTATTAAAACCTGGGACATGGCTGCTCCAATCCCGCAGACGAAATAAAAAATCACAAAATTTAATGTTCCTAAATCATCTTCTATATTGTCTGCAAAAATCCACAAATACAACATATTACCTATCAGATGCATCCAGCCTCCGTGCATAAACATTGAGGTAAAAATTGTACCTATTGGCGATATTCTGTTTAGATCACTAGGTAATTGATCTATGCCCATTAGAACGGATGGAATTAATCCATAAGAATATGTGAAGTCTCTTAATTCATTCTCACTTAGTCCAATTTGGGCTAAAAAAATAAGAACACAAAAACCAATTATACCATAGCTCACAATTGGTCTTGAACTAGTTGGATTATCATCCTTTAATGGAATCATAGTTTTTTCTACTCTTTTTAGCTATATTATGGATATTTTAAACATTTGATTTTATCAACCCTTAATTGTAGAATTAACGCTATGAGCGAAAAAACTTCAGTTCTACTTTCAGACGTAACTGTAAGAGGTAACGTTGTTGAGAAAGAAAAACTAATGACTGATGCGAAAATAGACGGTGATGTATCAGCGGATAAACTTCAAACCTTCGAGGGTTCAGAAATAAAAGGTAATATAAATTCGTCTGATGTTAGTTTAGGTGGAACTTTGAGAGGGAATATTAAATCAGACAAAATCAGAATTAAATCAACTGCTGATGTAGATGGTGTTTTGAACCAAAAAAACTTATCTATCGAAGATGGGGCAAAACTAAAAATAAAGGCTGAAACTTACTAATCTAAAATTTCCATTCATTTACCTTACTAAACAAAAAATTTCTAAAAGCCTGAACCTTTCCAACATTTTTTAATGATTGCGGATAAACAAAATGGGCTTCTGTTAATGGTCCCTCAACCTCTGGTAAGACTTTAGTTATGTTTGGTATATTAATAGTAATATAATCTGGTAAGGCAGCTAAACCCACTCCACTCTGAACTGCCAATAATAAACCATAAACACTATTTACCTTCATGACTGGTTTTCTTTTTTTGTTGTCTTTTGATCCAAGTTTTAAGGCCCAATCAGGATTAAAAACTGGGGATGGTGCACCTCTTCCATAAGTTATGAAGTTATGTTTATTTAAATCAGAGATTTTTTTTGGATGGCCATTTTTTTCTAGGTATTTAGTTGAACCATAAATATGATAGTGTAAATCAATTAATTTTTTTTGAATATAATTTAATTGTTTTGGACGTCTCATAAAAATTCCTATATCTGATTGTCTAGTGCTTAAATCTAATTCTTTATCATCAAAAATAAGTTCTACTTCAAGATCTGGATGAAGACTCATAAATTCCTGTATCCTAGGTGTAAGCCAAGTTGTGCCAAAACTCACAACCGTCGTTACAGTAAGTTTTCCATTAATCTTATCTTTATCTTCACTTAAAGTTGACTCAACATCTTTAAGTTTTGAAATAACATCATTAGCTGTTTTATATAAATATTCGCCATTACTTGTTAAAACTAAACCTCTTGCATGTCTTTCAAATAAGTGAATTTTAAGATCTTTTTCTAATGATTGAATTTGTCTACTAATTGCTGATTGGCTTAAGTTAAGTATAGTTGACGCATTTGTAAAACTCCCAGCTTCAGCAACTGTATGAAAAATTTTTAACTTATCCCAATCCATAGATTATTTTTTGTTATTTGTTTGTGTTTAATATTGCACGACCTGAAAACTCACCTTTAATTAATTTTGGGTAGGTTTCTAAAAGCTCATTAAATGATAATTCTTTTGTAAATCCCTGAACCTTTGTAAAATCAATCAATTTTGCTGCTTGTCCCCACACAAATTCTCTTCTCTTTAAGGATGACCCTGACGAGTCTATACCCCAAAGTTTAACTCCTCTTATAATAAATGGCATTACGGTAGTATTTATTTTATTACCACCTGCATTTCCGCATGCTGCAACTATTCCACCAGGTTTTGTTTGAGCAAAAATTTTTGTTAATGCTGGACCACCGACAGTATCAACAACACCATCCCAAATACCTTTCTCTAGTAATTTGCTTTCACCCTCAAACTCTTTTCTTTCTATAATATTTTTTGCACCTAAATCTTTTAAATAATCTTTTTTGTCTTTTTTTCCTGTAACAGCATGTACATCATAACCCATCTTAGATAATACCATTGTAGCAATACTACCAACACCACCTGTTGCTCCTGTAACCAGTACATCTTTAACTTTTGTTCCAAGCAATAATTCTTCTTTGGCTTTTACTGCAAAAGAACATAGTAATGCTGTAAAACCTGCAGTGCCTAACATCATAGATTTTTTGTTATCTAAATCTTTTGGCATTTTAACTAAAAAATTAGAGTCAACTTTTGCGTATTGTGAAAAACCGCCGAAATAACTTTCACCTACTCTAAATCCAGTTAAAATTACGTTGTCGTCTTTTTTGAATTTATCGTCAGCACTTTCGACAACAACTCCCGAAAAATCTATTCCAGGAACAAAGGGAAATTTCCTTACTATTCTTCCTCCATCCTTCAAGATCATAGCGTCTTTGTAGTTGAGGCTGGAATAGTCTACCTTCACTAAAACATTTCCATCTTTAAGAGACTCTTTATCTATCTCTTTTACTTCGCGAGTAAATTTTTCATTTTGATTATCAATAACAATTGCTTTGAATTTCATAGAAAATTACATGATCTTACATGTGACAAATTAATATGACAAATATTTTCTTTTAAGCGTATTATTTTTAATGAAAAAATTACCGTATTATATAAGATTAAGTATAATTATTATCATATTAATATCACCAATTCCTGCTTTTCAGATCGGATGGTACTTTTTAGGAAAAAAGGACGGTCTTTTATTTGCATTTTGCTATGGAATCTTTGCAGTATCTTTTGCGTGTTACAAATTTTATTTAGATAATTGGAGAGATGAGGATGAAGATTAACGTTTTTGTGAAATATAATTCAAAAATCTATTTTGAAAGCTTAAATCATTTTTGAACTTACCTAAAAAATAATTTGTAATTGTAGTTGCTTTTTCTTTTTTAATTCCTCTCATTGTCATACACTGATGTGTGGAGTCTATTGTAACAGCAACTCCGTGTGCATCTAAACCTTTCATCAAAGTTTCTGCTATTTGCATTGTTAATCTCTCTTGAGTTTGTAATCTTTTTGAAAATACTTCTACAACTCTAGCAAGCTTACTTAAACCAACAACTCTTTTGTTTGGAAGATAAGCCACGTGAGCCACACCTATAATTGGAGCCATATGATGTTCGCAATGACTTTGCACTGAAATATTTTTTTGCAGAACCATATCATCATAACCATTTACGTCGCCAAAAGTTTTTAACAATTCTGAAGTAATTTCTTGTTTGTACCCTTTAAAATATTCTTTAAAAGCCTTTGTTACCCTTCTAGGTGTTTCACGTAACCCTTCTCTGTCAGGATTTTCACCGATCCATCTTAAAATAGTTCTAAAAGCTTCTTGAGCTTCTTTGTCAGAAACTTCTGATTTTTCCTTTAAAATTGTAGTGTTTAAGTTTTTAACTATTTTCATAATATTAAAAATTAATATATAATAAATACTACTAATGCAAATTTCAAATTCTGAAATAATTCAACTTAACTATAAAAATGTTTAAAAAAAGAGAAAATGTCGCGGAAATAGAAGAGGGAAACCTATTGTCTCCAAAATTTGATAACAATGGTCTTATACCGGTCATAGCAACTGATCACCAAACAAATGAAGTATTGATGCAAGGATTTATGAATGAAGATGCTCTAAAAAAAACAATCGAAACAAAAGAAGCTCACTATTGGAGTAGATCTAGAAAAAAAGTTTGGCACAAAGGAGAAACAAGTGGATTCGTACAAAAAGTCGTTGAACTCAGAATTGATGATGATCAAGACTCTATTTGGATGACGGTAGATATTGGTGATGGTGCAAGTTGCCATGTTGGATACAAATCTTGTTTTTACAGATCTGTACCTCTTGGTAAAATTCAAGATATCGAAAAAATAAAGATGGAATTTAAAGAAAAGAAGAAAAAATTTGATCCTAATAAAGTTTATAAAGATAAACCAAATCCAACTAAAATTTGAATAATATTATTTAAATAAGACAACTAATAAAAATAATAATATCGCTTGTAAAAACCAACAAACAACTACAACACCTAAAGCTTTCCACAAGCTTTTATAATCAAGAGCCTGTCTCACACCCACAACCATACAAGCAAGCATCCATAATGATGAGCCAATAAATGTTACAGTCATTAATTCTGGTGTAAAACCAAAAACTCTTATTAAGCCTGGTGCACTTGAAAAACCAATTGTTCTCAATAATTCACCGTGATTACTTTTTGTTTCTTTGTCAGGAAATAATTTTGTTCCAACAATGTAAATCAAAAAAGCCCAAAAATACCAACTGGCTAGAGAGAGTAAGGGCCCTAAAAGAAAATTTGAAGCACCTAAATGGATTGCACCAATCCCAGCAGCTAAACTTGAGAGTACAACAACTGATGCGGCTTGGAAAGTTGCTGATTTATCATGTTCAACTTCCTCGTATAAATCTGGATCAATTTTAATTGCCCGATATATTCTATTTATAAAACTTTTTTTCATTCAGAATACTTTTTTTAAATTAGTTAAGATATAAAATACTTGTATTAAGCAACAATGCAAAGGAAGACCATAACAAATATGGGATCATTAGTAAAAAACTTAATTTGGTAGTTTTATAGTACATCTTCATCAGCCAGATTATAAAAAATAGTATTATTAGCAAATTTAATAGTGCCAAGAAGATTTGATGAAAACCAAAAAAAATAATGCTCCAAGTTGAATTAAAAAAAATATGAAAGAAATAGATTTTAACTGTTTTCTTATCTCTAAAATTGATCCAATTTATCCAAATAGCTAAGGACATTAAAATATATAAACTCGTCCAAACTGGACCAAAAACTGATGCTGGAGGACTGAATGATGGTCTAATTAATTGGGAATACCACGGTTCTTTATAAATTGATGTAACAACTCCACCTATTGCGGATGCTGAAAACGTAATTAAAACAATAATTAATAAAGATAGATATTTATTATTTAACATAAGTATGAGATATAATTTATTATGAGCGAAAACCAGAAAAAAGTTTGGATTACAGGAGCTAGTAGCGGAATAGGTAAAGCAACTGCTGAAAAATTTGCAAAAGAAAACTGGAAAGTTGCAATTTCTGCTAGAAGAGAAGATCTTTTAAATGAAATGGCAAAAGATCAAAATATTTTTGCTTTTCCAATGGATGTAACTGATCAGAATAAAACAGAGGAAACTTTTAATAAAATTATAAAAGAGTTTGGTGGTTTAGATTTATGTATATTTAGCTCAGGTACTTACGAAAGAAAATCAGAAAAAGGGTTAAGTGTAGATAATGTGAAAACAGTGATGGAAGTAAACTTTCTAGGTGTTGTTGGTTGTGTAAAAGCAGTTCAAGAATACTTTATTAATAAAAAAAGTGGTCATATTTCAATTGTTTCATCACCTGTTGGTTACAGAGGTTTACCAAAATCATCTGGTTATACTGCATCAAAAGCTTCCTTGAATAATTTTACCCAAGGAATATATTTTGATTTTAAAAAGTTTAATGTGAGAGTTACTTTGATTTCCCCAGGATTTATCAAGACTGCTTTAACAGATAAAAACGAATTTAAGATGCCATTTCTAAAAGATACTAAATATGCTGCTGATAAGATATATGATGGTTTAATTAATAAACAATCATTCGAGATTATATTCCCACCTCAAATAGCTTTTATTTATAAAGTCTTTCAGATTTTACCAAATAGGGTTTATAATTTTTTGATAAATAAATTTGTTAATCGTTAATTTAATTTTTAACAAAAACCACGGTCAAATCAGCTACTCTAAAACCAAACTTTGTCATTTTAGCTCGGTTAATTGCAATGGTATCACTTTGTTTAAATATCCAATCGTCAAATGTGATTTTTATTTCTTTTCCTTTTACAGGGACAAGTAAAACATACTCTAATTTAAAAGCTGATCCATAAGAAAAACCTTTTGCTGTTCCAACAACATCTGCAGCCGTACCTTCATAATTATGTTCGTCTTTTTTTGTAATTTTCCATTGTCTAGTTTGAACTTCACCATCTGACCAATTAAATTTTTCGTTAAGAATTAATTGTTTGCCGTCCCACTTACCATCTAGATCTGCTGAAAATTGTCTAGTAACTTTACCTCCTCTGTTTTGAAGTACGCCATACGCTTTAACATTTCCATTTAGAAATTCTTCAATAATTAATCTTGGTTTTTGATTTTTAAAGTCTTCTGGTTTCATTCCTGCTACACAATTCGTTAAAAATAATGTTAAAAATAAAGTTAAAATATATCTCATTTTTTATTCATTCCTAAATGAAAATTGTATTAAATCAATATTTTTAGCTCTAAAACCGGCTTCACAATAAGAAAAATAAAAATCCCAGATTTTTTTAAATGAATTATCAAAACCTTGTTGTGAAATATTATTCCAAGAACCTATGAAGTTCTCTCTCCATTTTCTCAGCGTATGTGAGTAGTGTATTCCGTAAGAATTATATCCTCTCAAAGTTAGTCCGGTTTTCTTTGTGTAATCCTTTATTGATTGTAAGGAAGGTAAAAAACCTCCAGGAAAAATATATTTTTGTATAAAATCCTGATTCTTTTTGTATCTATCAAAAAGTTCATCTTTAATAATAATAGCTTGGATAGCCCCGACTCCATTCGGTTTAAGATTATTCTTAATTGTTTTAAAATATCTATTTAAATTCTTCTCTCCAACTGCTTCAATCATTTCTATAGAGGCTATTGCATCATATTTATCTTTTAAATCTCTATAATCTAAAAATTTTACTTTAACTTTATTTTGCAAACCTAAAAGGTTTATTCTTTTTTTTGTAAACTCAAATTGTTTTTGTGAAATCGTAATACAATCAAGTTGAACATCATAATTTTTTGCAAGATGTTCAGCGAAACCGCCCCATCCACATCCTATTTCTAAAATTTTATCTCCTGGTTTTGGCTGTATTAAATTTATAAGTTTATTGTATTTATTAATTTGAGCTTTTTCTAATTCTTCACCGGGTTTATTAAAAATACCACACGAATAAGTCAATGTTTTATCTAACCAAGTAGAAAAAAATTCATTACCTAAATCATAATGTTTTGAAATATCTTTAACACTTTTTTTCTTTGTGTTTGATATAAAAAGTTTTTTAAAAATACTGTTTATGCTTGAAATATTTAATATTCCTGAAAATTCGTGAGTTATATTTATATTTTTTGCAGTTAGTTCAATTAATGAAGGTAAATTTAAGGTCTCAAATTCATTTCTAATATAACTCTCCCCTAAAGCACTACTGCCTCCCCTTATAATATTAAAATAAAATTTTGGATTGTGGATTTTAATTTCTGCTGATAAAAAACTTTCTTGATTTCCAAATTGATGTATTTTTCCATCGTAGTTTTCTAGTGTAAGCTTTCCATGCTTAATATGGTTTAATTTCTTTAAAACGAAATTTTCAGAGATTTTATAAGGGCTAAGATTCATTTTTCTATAGATAAATTGTTTTTAATTTTCGAATTTTTTTTGACAAGTTTAACGCCTTTCTTCCACAACCTTAATGCTTCAAAATGTATCGCCATTATAATTTTTATTGTCATCATTGGGTGTTTAAAGAAATTTTGAACTAATTTTTTTGTGGATATTTGTTCTTTTTTTCCGATCTGACATGCTGAAAGTAGCATCCCTTTATCGTCAGTTTGTTTAATAAATATACTTAAAGTTTCCTTTGGTTCGGCTAATCTAAAATTATAAGCAGTTTCCATCTCTATGAATGGTGATACATAAAATTTTTTATTACAAGTTTGTGTAATTATTTTTTCATTTTTTTGAACTGGAAAAATATAGGTATGTTGCTCATTAAAGGTATTCTTTACTTCATAAAGTATTGCTCTTAATTCATTATTTTCGTTATAACAATAAAAAATACTCAAAGGATTAAAAACGTAACCAAAAATTCTTGGAAAACATAAGAGTTTAATCTTTGTAACTTTAAAATTTATATTATATTTTTTTAAATTTTTTGTAACCCAGTCCCTAAGGTTTCCGCCATCTCTGTCACCATGATCTTTGTTATAAAAACTAAATATATTAAATTTATTAAATGAAAAAATTGAAATTTTATTTTGTAGATCTTTAAGTTCATCTAAATCGAAGAAAATAGAAAAAGTTTTATATGAAAAAAAATGTCTTTTCGGTTTAAATCTTCGATGCGTTACTATACCTTTGTATATACAAGTCTCCATCATTTCCCTCAAATTGTTTTAGCATTTCCAGTGAGGATTTTAATCCATCCTCATGAAAACCGTAACCAAAATAACTTCCTGAAAACCAAACTCTTTTTTTTCCTTGCAGATCTTTTAAACGGTTTTGCATCTCAAAACTTTTATTGTTTAAATATGGATGAGTGAAATTTATTTTTTTAATGACTTTATCGTCTTTAATTTTAGTAATTGGATTTAAAGTAAGAAAATAATTATTTTTTGTATCAAGATTTTGAAGTTTATTTAGCCAATATGTGACACATGTTTTTGTTAAATCTTTATTTGATATAGAATTCCAACTCGACCAGGCATTTTTTTTATTGGGCATCAAATCTACATCTGTATGTAAATATGCTTCGTTAGATATGTATGAAAAACCATTTAGAATTTCTTTTTCATCATTTGAAGGATGATCAATAAGTTTTAAACTTTGATCAGCATGACATGACAATACTACATGATCGTAATCTCTATATTCGCCCAATGTATTAATGAGAATTCTAACATTATTATCACTTCTTATAATTTTTTTTATTTCATAATTTTTAAAATATTCTCCATTAATTTTTTCTAAAACTTTAGAAACATAATTTCTACTTCTGTTTGTAACCGTGTACCACTGAGGTCTATTTTTTAATTTAAAAAGACCGTGGTTATTAAAAAAATTTAAAAATAATTCAAATGGTATATCTCTAGCCTTAGAAAATGGCATAGACCAAATTGCAGCTACCATTGGTATTATATGATAATTAATGAAGTATTTTGAAATTTTTGAATTATCTAAATAATTTCCTAATGTGATATTTTTTAAATCTTTTTTTAATAAAACTGGTGCTGTTTTATAAAATGATATGATTTCATAAATCATTTTTATAAAATTAAAGTTAAAAAGATTATTTTTTCTTGCAAATAATGAATTAAATCCGGTTCCTCCGTATTCTATGCTCGAGTCCTTTACGGAAACTGAAAAAGACATATCGCTTTTCTCATAGGGTACTTTCAACTCTTCAAAAAAATTTATTAAATTTGGATAAGTAATTTTGTTAAAAACAATAAAACCAAGGTCCACTGGTATTTTTTTATTTGTCTCCTTTATATCGAAAGTATAAGAATGTCCTCCGAAATGATCATCTTTTTCAAAAAGATCAACTTCATGCTTTTTTGACAAATAGTAGGCAGATGATAATCCTGAAATTCCAGATCCAATAACTGCAATATTCATTATTTATAATTATGCAGCTTCATCTTTATATTCATCCATAGTAGGACATGAACACACAAGATTACGATCCCCAAATACATTGTCCACTCTTGCTACTGGGGCCCAATATTTATTATTTTTTATGTATTCAGTTGGAAAAGCTGCTTCTTCTCTTGAATAAGCATGTTTCCACTCAGTTGAAGCTAATTCAACATAAGTATGAGGAGCATTTTTAAGTGGATTGTCTATTTTATCAAATTTAGCCGACTCAACTAAATTTATTTCTTTTTTTATTTTAATAAATGCATTACAAAATTTATCTATTTCCTCTAAATTTTCACTCTCCGTCGGCTCAATCATAATTGTACCGGCAACTGGCCATGACATAGTTGGTGCGTGGTAACCAAAATCAATTAATCTCTTTGCTAGATCCTCTTCGGATATTCCTGAGCTTGCTTTAATTGGTCTAATATCAATTATGCATTCGTGCGCGACATTATCATTTTTGCCAGTATAAAGAACTTTATAATCTTTAGATAATTTTTTTGAAATGTAATTTGCATTTAATATTGAAACTTGTGAAGCTTTTTTCAACCCTTCCGCACCCATCATCTTTATGTACATCCAAGATATTGGAAGTATACTTGAACTACCCCAAGGCGCGGCTGAAACAGCTCCCATTCCATTCTTAGGACCAGCTTCTTTAATAATTTCATGTGTCGGTAAAAAATCAGCTAAATGCTTAGAGCAAGCTATTGGTCCCATTCCAGGTCCGCCACCACCGTGAGGTATGCAGAATGTTTTGTGCAAATTAATATGACAAACATCAGGTCCGAATTTCCCTGGTTTTGCTATACCCACAAGTGCATTTAGATTAGCTCCATCCATATAAACTTGTCCGCCGTGCTTATGAATAATATCACAAATTTCCATGATTTTTTCTTCAAATACTCCGTGAGTAGAAGGATATGTAACCATTAATGCAGCTAAATCTTTTGAGTGTTTTTCAGCTTTATTTTTAAGATCGTTTATATCGACGTTTCCATCATCGTCACAATTGACTACAACCACTTTCATTCCACACATTTGAGCACTAGCTGGATTAGTTCCATGAGCTGAGTCTGGGATCAGACAAACGTTACGATTTTCTTGTTTATTATTCTTATGGAATTTTCTTATAGTCATTAGACCTGCATACTCTCCTTGTGCGCCAGAGTTAGGTTGTAAAGAGACTGCGTCATATCCAGTAATTTCTTTTAAATCATTTATTAAATCCTTAAAAAGAATCTTATAACCTTCCATCTGATTTGTAGGAACAAAAGGATGTGGAAGTGAAAACTCCTTCCATGTAATAGGAATTAATTCAGCTGTTGCGTTGAGCTTCATGGTACAAGATCCTAAAGCAATCATTGACCTATTTAGTGCAATATCACAGTCTTCGAGTTTCTTTAAATATCTAAGCATTTCAGTCTCAGAATGATATTTGTTAAAAACTGGATGAGTTAAGTATTTTGAAGTTCTTAAAAGGTTTTTTGGAAGATTGTCTAATTCAACCTTTGCATCTTGCTTAATTGTCTTAGAAATTCCAAATAATTTTAATAATATATTTACATCATCAAGTTTTTTTGCTTCATCAAAAGCAACTGATAAATGCTCTTTATCAACTTTTCTTAAGTTAATATTTTCTTTTAATGCAGCCTCATAAATAGAATTTGTTTTTTCATTGGTTTTTATAGTAACGGTATCAAAAAAATAATCTGATAAAATTTTGTAACCACCAGATTTAATATTATCAGCGAAAATTTTAGCTAATTTAGAAGTTCTGTTAGCTATTTTAAGTATTCCTTCTGGTCCGTGATAAATTGCAAAAGCAGCGGAAATGATAGCTAATAAAGCTTGAGCGGTACAAATGTTACTTGTGGCTTTATCTCTTCTAATGTGCTGCTCCCTAGTTTGTAAAGAAAGTCTGTAAGCTTTTTTTCCGTGTCTATCTTTTGATACACCTATAATTCTCCCTGGCATTGATCTTTTAAATTCTTCCTTGGTAGCAAAAAATGCTGCATGTGGGCCACCATATCCCATTGGGATACCAAATCTTTGAGCACTACCAACAGCAATGTCAGCACCGAGTTCTGCTGGCGTTTTTAATCTGGCTAGCGCTAATAAATCACAAACCAATATAGCTTTTCCATTTTTTTTGTGTATTAGACTAATGCTTTCACTAGGATCATTTATTTCACCTAATGTTCCCGGATAAGACAACACTCCACAAATAATATCGTCACTAATTTTTGTAAGTTCTTTTTTTTCGTCACCTATGATCAATTCTAAACCGAATGGGTTTGTTCTTGTCTTTATAAGATCAATTGTCTGAGGATTACAATTATTTGAAATAAATATTTTTTTCGAGTTAGTCTTATTTAATCTTTGGCTTAAACCTACTGCTTCTGCTGTTGCTGTTGCCTCATCTAATAAAGAGGCATTAGCAATATCCATACCTGTTAAGTCAATTATTGATTGTTGAAAATTTAAAAGCATTTCAAGTCTGCCTTGCGCTACTTCAGGCTGATAAGGTGTATAAGAAGTATACCATCCAGGGTTTTCTAAAATATTTCTTAAAATTACGTTAGGTGTAATTGAGTTATAATATCCCATTCCTATAAAATTTCTAAAAATTTTATTTTTTTTAGATATAGATTTTAATTTTTTTAAAGCATCGTTTTCTGACATCGGCTGGTCAATTTTTAGTTCATCTTTCAATAAGATCTTTTCCGGCACAGTGTTTTCCATCAGATCGTCAAGCGACTTATATCCTATGTATTGCAACATTTTAGATTGATCTTCTTCTGAAGGACCAATATGTCTTTTAATAAATTCTTTTGAATTATCGTCAATCATTAGCTAGGGTTCTCCGCACAAAATTTATCATAATCTGCTTTGTTCATTAATGTGTCAAATTCAGATTTATCTTTAACTTTTATTTTAAAAAACCAACTTGCTCCCTCAGGGTCAGAGTTTACATTCCCTGGGTCATCCACTATTGATTTATTTCCCTCTAAAACTTCTCCTGAGATTGGAGAATAAACATCACTAGCTGCTTTAGTGGACTCAACAATTGCAGCTTGACTATCTTTCTCTACTGATTTACCTGCTTCAGGTACTTCAACAAAAACAATGTCCCCTAACATTTCAGTAGCATGTTTTGTAATACCCACAGTTGCAGTATCGCCATCAAGTGAAACCCACTCATGTTTTTTTGAAAATTTTTTTTCACTCATTTTTTCCTCCTATTTAACATAGCTTTTTTTATAAAATGGTAACTTAGAAACCACTGCATCATGTTTTTTTCCTCTTACTTCTAACAAAATTCTATTATCAATCTCAGAAAATTTACTTTGAATATAGCCCATAGCAACAGGTGCATTAACACTTGGGCCAAATGTTCCACTAGTTACTACACCAATCTCATCACCAGAAGATGAGAATATTTTAGTGCCTTCTCTTGCTATAACTTTTCCAGATGGTTTAATACCAACTCTTATTTTTGAAACACCATTTTTTAAATCGTTTTGTATATTTTCCCAACCTTTAAAACCACCCTCTTCTCTTCTTCTTTTTGAAATCGCCCATTTTAAATTTGCCTGGATAGGACTAATATCTTGGTTTAGTTCATGACCATATAGACACAAACCTGCTTCTAATCTAAGTGTATCTCTCGCTCCAAGACCTATTGGTTTGGCTCCTTTATTAGACAGAAGTTTTGTAAAATTTTCTGCATTTGTGTTTGGTAAAGAAATTTCAAAACCATCTTCACCTGTATAACCTGATCTTGTGACATAAATTTTTTTTCCTTGAAATTTAAAGTAATCTCCGTTCATGAACTTAAGTTGTTTTATACCTGGGATTATAGCTTCTAGAATAGTTTCTGACTTTGGACCTTGTAAAGCTAAAAGAGAGAGATCTTTTTTTAGTTCATATTTACTATCTGAATCTAAGCATTTTGCAATTTCTTTAGTGTCATTATCCTTACATGCTGCATTCAATATAATATTAAAACCTCCCTCAACTCTAGTGATAATTAGGTCATCAATCACTCCGCCTTTATCATTTATCAAAAAAGAATATTTAGATTGATTTATTTTAATTTCTTTGAAATCTAAGGGAATGATTTTTTCTAAATTTTGTTCTAATGATTTGCTTCCTGAAATAAAAAGCTGCCCCATATGTGAGACGTCAAAAAAACCTGCAGTCTGTCGTGTACTTATATGTTCCTTAACAATACCATCTTTGTATTGAATTGGCATTTCATATCCAGCAAAAGCAACAAACTTTGCTCCTAAGTTTTTATGAAAATTATATAAAACTGTTTTTTCCATATTTGTAATAACCCTTTATTTTCCCCATCTGTCTAAGAACCTGAGAGATTTGCTCCTTCGGTGAGGCCTAAGCCTGCTTTCCAGAGTTATTACAATAACGGTCCTTTTGCCTGAGAGTTTCCAGGGAGGTTGCTCCTTCGGCGCTATATTTAAATAGTCTCTCCCGTTATGCTTTCTTATAACACAATATTTGAATTAATTATACTTTTTTATAATCTAAACTTTTCATGACTACTGCGGAAAGAATAATTATACCGCCAATTAGTACACTTATTGGTGGTATTTCATTATAAAATAGCCAAACCCATATTGGGGCAAATATAGACTCCATTAGCATTAATAAACCAACCATTACTGCAGGTGTTGTCCTGGAACCTATTGTTATAAAAATAAAACCAAAAGCTAATTGAGGAACACCAAGTAAAAATGCTAACCAAATATCTTTTGTGGATATAGCAAAATTTTCGAGTAAAAATAAACCATACAAGCAACTTAATATACCCGCGTAAAATACTGCGGGTATCATATCCACTTTTGGATATTTTCTTATTATTAAAACTAAAACTGAAAAGTTAATTGGAATAGTCAAAGCGGCTAGATTTCCCTTTAAAGATCCGGTCCCAAGTGAATCACCAATCATCAAAGTTACGCCGATCATTGCTAACATAATTGCAACATATCCTCGCGGTGAAATTTTTTCTTTTAAAAAAATATACGCCACTATCGGTAAAAAAACTGTTTGAGTACTAATAATAAAAACTACATTAGCAACAGTCGTTTCCATCATTGAATACATGTAAGCAACAAAATTAGTTGATAGAAATACTCCGCCTATAAGACCAGGCACTCCTGCTTCTTTAATTTTTTTAAATGTCTTTTTTCTATAAGTTAACAAAATAAAAGCTATTAACACCCAGAGAAAAAATATTGATCTATAAAAAAGAATTTGCCAGATACTGGCACTTTCAAAAGTTCTTAAAATTAGACCACCCCAGCTTAGACAAAATCCGCCTGTAAGAATAAGTAGAGGTCCAGGTATTTTATAAACAAAATTCATTTAGAATTTTCTTACATAGTCTTGAAAAGCATTTTCTGCAACAGCCAAATTGACCAATTTAAATTTAACAATTGTACCTGGAGTTTTTTGAACTAATTTATCATAGTCAGCGGTTATCACATTGGCTATTTTTGGATATCCGCCAATGGTTGGGTGATCTGAAAGAAGAATTATAGGTTGGCCATCACCGGGGACTTGAATTGATCCTTTTGTTATCCCTTCAGATTTTATATTTTTATTTACTGTGTTTTCAAGTTTAACACCTTCTAATCTCATTCCCATTCGATCAGTTAGTTTTGTAACTTTATACTCTTTTGAAAAAAAATCATCTTGGCTATTTTTTGAAAAGTAATGAACTTGTAAGCCATTCATTACTCTAATGACATTATCTTTATCAAAATCAAATTCAATTTTCTTTAATTTATTTGTTTGATGGGATTTTCTAAAAAAAATTTTATCATCAATTTTTAGTTTGTTTCCATTATTTGGACCAATTTTTGCTTTAACTAACGTAGATACACTTCCTTTGATCTCTTCAATTTTAAATCCACCAAATATTGAAAAATAACCATATACAGAATTAATTGTTGATAAAATATCAATCTTATCTCCATAAGAAATTTGGAAACTTTCATTAGATTTTCCTTTTATTATTTCACCATTTTTTTTGATTAAATTAAAATTAACTTTTCCTGAAATAGCTACCAATGCATTTTCTCCATTCATCTCAAGTAATGGTCCCTGATATGCAAATTCTAAAGCCCCTTCTGATATTTTGTTATCAACTAATTTATTTGAATTACAAAATGATAATTGATCCATACAGCCACTTGCAACAATACCAAGATGCTGTAATCCAAATCTACCTAAATCTTGAAAAGTTGAATTAATACCTGGTCTTAATACTTTAAAATAATTATTCATTTTTAAATAAAGTGAATTCTTTTTTTGATATAGACTTAAATTTTACGGTATCTCCAGGTGATAAAATACTTGTGTTTGTTTTATTTATATTAAAAAGCTCGAATGGAGTTCGTCCAATTATATTCCATCCACCTGGGCTTTCGAACGTGTATATTGTGCAGAACTTTTCGACTATACCCACAGAACCTTTATTAATTCTTATACGTGGTGTATCTAACCTATCGTGATAAAGACTTTCACTGAGGTCGCCAAGAAAAGGTTGTCCTGGTACAAAACCTATCATATAAACGAAAAAATTTGTATCAAGATGTTTGGATACTATTTCTTTAAAATTCAATTTAGTTTTTTGTTCTAACCTTTTTATATCTAAAGCAAACTCCTCGTCATAACATATTGGGATTTCAACAATTTTATTTTTTTCAGGTAAATTTATTTTTGAATAATCACTACTTTTAATAAATTCAATTATTTCATTTGATTTGATTTGTCCTAATTCAAAATTGATTATTAATTTATTATACGATGGGGTGTAATTTAATATTCCTTTAATTTTACTTTTATTTACTGAGTCTTGAATAAAATTAAAAAGTTTTATTACTTCTTTATTTGTGTTTTTATTGACTTCATCACCGAAATCACAAGTGATGCCACAGTCTCCAATATTACTTATTTTTTTCAACATAAATTGATATAATAGATATTATATAAAGGTTTAAAATATGGAAATTAATATTAATTGCGATCTAGGAGAAACCTCAAAGTTCTGTTCCACAGAAAACGACCCTTTATTATTGGGTATAGTTAATTCAGCTAATGTTGCTTGTGGGTACCACGCTGGAGACGAACCTACCATGAAAAAAACAGTAGAAATTTCAAAAAAAAATGGTGTTAGCATAGGCGCCCATCCATCATTTAATGACCCAGAAAATTTTGGTAGAAAAAGGTTAAATCTAACTTCTAAAGAAATTAATAAATTAATAATAGACCAAATTAATATTTTATCCGAAATTGCTGAAAAAAATTCAATGAAAGTTACACATGTTAAACCTCATGGTGCATTAAATAATATGGCTTGTGAGGATTTTGAATTAGCAAGCATAATTTCTAAATCTATCATAGATGTAAATAAAGATTTAATTTTTTTAGTTCCTACAGGATCACAAATGGTAAAGGCGGGGAAAAAACTTAATATGAAAGTAGCAGCAGAAATTTTTGCTGATAGAAATTATGAAGACGATGGTAATTTAGTTTCAAGGTCGAAAAAAAATGCACTTATTACAGATCCAGATGAAGCAAAAAAACATGTCGTTAAAATGGTTCAAAATCAGGCTTTAAATTGTTTTTCGGGTAAACAAATCCCATGCGAAATTGATTCTGTTTGTGTACATGGTGATGGTAAGAGTGCTGTTCAAACAGCTCAAGAGATTAAAAATGGATTAATAAATTCAAAAGTTTCATTAAAATCATTAGATCAATTAAAGAAATTTATATAATTTTATTCCAATTCAATAGTGCTAGGAGGTTTAGAAGTCACGTCGTAAAGAACTCTATTTATTCCATTTACAGAGTTGATAATTCTATTAGATACCTTCTGAATAAAAGTTTTATCAAAATTATAAAAGTCTGCGGTCATGCCATCATGTGAAGTAACTGCTCTTAACATGCATGTATATTCATAAGTTCTGCTGTCTCCCATGACACCAACAGTTTTTAAGGGAAGTAATGCTGCATAGGCCTGCCAAATCTTATGATAAAGATTTGATTTTTTTAATTCATCAATAAATATAAAATCTGCTTCCTGTAAAACTTTAATTTTATATTTTGAAATTTTACCTGGTATCCTTATGGCTAGACCAGGCCCTGGAAAAGGATGTCTTTGAAGTATAGATTTTGGAACTGATAATTCTTTTCCTAATTTTCTTACTTCATCTTTAAATAGTGTTTGCAAAGGTTCTACTAATGAAAATTTCAGATTTTTTGGTAGTCCTCCTACGTTATGATGTGACTTAATTTTTGAAGTTGGACTTCCAGTGACAGACCTGCTTTCTATCAAATCTGGATATAAAGTACCTTGAGCTAAAAACTTAATTTTTTTTGCCTTTCTTTCAAAAAGCTTTATAAAAAGTTTACCAATGATTTTTCTTTTCAATTCAGGATCAGTAACATTTTTTAATTTACTTAAAAAAAGTTTTGAAGCATCAACATAAATTAAATTAGATTTTAATTTTTTTTTAAAAGTTTTTACAACTTCTTTTTCCTCGTTTTTTCTTAGAAGACCAGTATTTATAAACACACATTTTAATTTTTTACCGATTGCTTTGTTTAATAAAAATGCAACCACACTACTATCAACACCTCCTGATAAAGCACATATGACTTTTTCATTTTTTACTTTGTTTTTGATATCATTAATTATTAAATCTTTTTGTTTTCTAAGACTCCACATTTTTTTTGTGTGGCATATGTTCAATACAAAATTACTTAAAAGAATTTTTCCATTTTCAGTATGAGTAACTTCAGGATGAAACTGTACTCCGTAAAGCTTTCTCTTTTCATTTGAGATAATTGCAAATTTTGAGTTTTGCGTTGAAGCTATTTTTTTAAATCCACTGGGTATTTTTGTTACAATATCTTGATGGCTCATCCAAACAGAGTTATTTTTATTTTTAAAAAAATTTTGAGTTAAAGAACATCTTTTGTCACTTTTAATTTGTGCAAATCCAAATTCTCTTGTTTTTGATATTTTTACCTTGCCTCCAAATTTCTTTGCTAATATTTGATGTCCATAGCAAATTCCAAGAATAGGTTTTTTTAAATTTAAAATATTATCAGTAAGATTTAAAGAATTAGATTTAGTTATAGTTAAAGGCCCTCCGGATAGAATTATTCCTTTAATAAATTTATTTTGTTTGATTTTTTTTGCTTTATTAAAATTAATTATTTCGGAGTAAACTCCAATCTCTCTAACTTTTCTTGCGATTAATTGTGTAACTTGCGATCCAAAATCTATAATAATTATTTTTTCTAAATTGTCTTGATCCATTTTTTATTTTATGACTTGGTCCACATTGTGAACCATACTTTCATAAAAACCAGCTTTACTAATTTTCACGAACTCTCCTCTTTTTTGTAAATCATTAATTGTCTTGGCTCCTAAATATCCCATCGAAGATCTCAATCCACCAGTTAAATTATAAATAATTTTATTAACTGGGCCTTTGAATTTTACAATTCCCTCTACACCTTCTGGAACAAATTTAGAAATATCTTTGAATTTTTTTTGATAGTATCTGTCTGCTGAGCCGACCGACATAGCACCAGCTGATCCCATACCTCTAAAAGTTTTATATAATTTTCCTTTACGCTTTAAAATTTTTCCGGGGCTTTCTGTTGTTCCTGAAAAAAGTGATCCAATCATTACAGCATCAGCCCCAGCAGCAATGGCTTTAGCTAAATCACCTGAAAATTTTATTCCTCCATCTGAAATAATTTTAGTTTTACTTTTTCCTAATGCTTTTTTTACATCTAATATTGCGCTTAACTGTGGTACTCCAACCCCAGCAACAAGTCTCGTTGTGCATATCGATCCTGGTCCAATTCCAACTTTTACTATATCAACCCCACAACTCGCTAAAAATTTAGCAGCCTTCCCAGTAGCAATGTTGCCTGCGCAAAGTGGTATTTTTTTTGTAATTTTTTTTATATTATAAATCATTTTGGAAACTTTTTGTGTATGACCATGAGCTGTATCTATTACAATCATATCAACTTTTGCTTCTATAAGTTTTTTCGCTCTATCTAAGTCATTGTTATTAACGCCTATAGCAGCACCTACTAAAAAATTTGCCTTTTTAACTTTCTTAATTTCACTAACTTGCATATCAGCTGATAGGTTTCTATGGACAACTCCAATTCCTCCCATCTTGGCAATAGCTACTGCCATTTTAGACTCGGTTACAGTATCCATTGCAGATGATATCAGTGGGATCTTCAATTTCAGTTTTTTGTGCAAAGTGATTTTTGTAATGGTTTCGTTGGGTACGACTGAAGACTGTTGTGGTACAAGGCTTACGTCATCAAATGTGAGCGAATCTTTTATACTTCCCATATTTAACTATATATAAAATATTCATGAATCCAATCAGATTATTGCTGCGACTTAAATAACATTGGATATAATAAAGAAATTAAATAAAGTTTAATATTACTTATAAACATGTTTAAAAAAATATTTATAATCTTAATAGCAACATTTATTTTCGCTCAGTATTTAGGTGTTTCTCATGGGGCGGGAAGTGATAGCAGCAGTAATAGTGGTTCAGATAACTATATGGATCAGTACAAAACTGCGAAGCAGTTTATTTCAAGAGCTGAAAAACTTGAGAAAAAAGATAAAATTGATAGAGCGACTAAGTTATATGCTAAAGCTTTAGACAAATTACAGGAAGCTCATAAGCAAGATAGAAACAATCCAGATATTTTAAATTATCTTGGCTTTACACTAAGAAAAACTGGAAAATTTGAGGAAGCTGAAAAACATTACTTGGCTGGTCTCAAAATAAAACCAAATCATAATGGTATTAACGAATACTTAGGTGAATTATACGTCAAAACAGGTAGAGTTGAACTAGCTAAAGAAAGATTGGCTGTATTAAAAAATTGTAATTGTGAAGAATACGCTGAACTTAAAGAAGTAATAGAAAAAAATTAAATGCACATAGTTGAAGTTTTAGGAAGAATATTTATATCTTCATTGTTCATTATTGAAGCTATTAGAAAATTTTTTTCTCCTGATGAAGGCATGATGTATATGTCTCAATACGGTGTTCCCGAAGTTCTTTTTTATCCATCGTTAGTCTTTGAATTTATAGTTCCATTAGTTTTAATAGCAGGTTTTAAAACTAGAATTGTGGCTTCGATTTTACTTTTATTTGTTTTAACAGTTACACTTATTTTTCACACCGATTTCAGTAATAGTATGCAGTTAATATCTTTTTTGAAAAATACCGCTATTATGGGAGGACTATTAATAATCATTTCAAACAAACCACAAATGTGTAGTATTGATTATTATTTAGAATCAAAAAAAGGTAATTAATTTTGCCAAAAGAAAAAGATATTTATAAATTATTTAAACCACAACTTACTCCTAAAGAAATGCTAGAGCTTGGCGTCTTTGGTGGATCATACTTTAAAGATAAAGAGATGAAAGAATTTCCTACGTCATGGTTTAAGAAAGCTAAACTAAGTAAAAGTTTTGATGTTGAATTAAATAGATTCAAAATAAAATCAGGATTACCAAGAGAGGAATGGATTAAAAAGGGGTGGATTTTTAAAGAAGATCCGCTTGGTTGGTTTCAGTGGTATTGCAGATATTCAAATGGCAGAAGAATTAAAGGTATGGATGAAGTTCAAATTCAAAGATGGTTAAATTTTACAAGACACGTAAAGGCAATAGCAAAAAATTGTGAAAAGAATGATTTATCTTGTAGAAGAAGACAAAGACAAGCAATACTTCAATGGGCTTACGATCCGTTCATTTGAGTGGTTGTATCATTTGCTCGGGAAGCCATAAGGCTAACTGCGGAAAAGAAATAATAATAACTACTGCTAAAATCATTAAAAGAAATAACGGAAAAGCACTTCTTGCTATAAAGCCCATATCTCTTTTTGCCATTCCTTGAAGGACAAATAAATTAAAACCAACTGGTGGAGTAATTTGAGCCATCTCAACAACTATAACTAAATAAATTCCAAACCAAATCATATCAAACCCTGCTTGTCGTATCATAGGTTCAATAATTGCCATGGTAAGAACTACAGCAGATATTCCATCCAAAAACATTCCAAGAATTATATAAAAAATTGTTAAAACTAAAAGTAACATATAAGGAGATAACTGAAGCGTATCTATAAAGACTGCTAAGTTTTTAGGAAGGCCTGTAAACGCCATTGCCAATGTTAAAAAAGAAGAGCCAGCCAAAATAAAAGCTATCATACAAGAAGTCTTGGTTGCTCCTAATAATGACTTACTAAAAGACTCCTTGGTTAAACTTTTCTGAAAAAAAGATAAAACTAATGCACCTAATACACCAAGCGACGCTGCTTCTGTAGCTGTAGCTATACCAGCATAAATTGATCCGATTACTGCAAAAATTAAAAGTATGACTGGTAATAATTGCCCAGATTGTTTTACTTTATCTATAAATGAAAAGTCTTCACTTATCACTGGCATTATTTTTTTATTTTTAAGGGACCAGCCAACTACATAAATCATGAACAATAGAGCAAGACCAATACCCGGGATTATTCCAGCTATAAAAAGCTTAGCTATAGACTCTTCAACCGTAACACCATAAATAATTAATATTATTGAAGGCGGGATCAAAAGTCCTAAAGTTCCTGAACCTGCTAAGGTTCCAAGCAGAAATCTCTCAGGATAATTTCTTTTTCTTAATTCTGGGATAGACATTTTCCCAACTGTTGCAACGGTTGCTGCTGATGATCCAGAAATAGCTGCAAATATTGCACAACCTAAAATATTTACATGTATCAATCCTCCAGGTAATTTTGATAACCAAGGGGATAAACCTTTAAACAAATTTTCTGAAAGTTTAGTTCTAAATAAAATTTCACCCATCCAAACAAAAAGTGGTAAAGCTGTTAACGACCAAGATGAGGCCATGCTCCACATAGTTGTTGCCATTGCATCTCCTACTGGTCGAGAAGTAAACATAATCATTCCAATAGTCGAAACTCCAATCATGCTTATTCCAACCCAAATTCCTGAGCCAAGAAAAAATAGAAGTACACCAATAAAAAATATTGTTAAATAAACTTCAGTCATATGATTTAGCTGTAAAAATTTTTATAAAATTATGTACTATACAAATAAAAAAAATGATGGAACCTATTGCTACTCCAGTTTGTGGTATCCAAAGTAAAATTTCGTCTGCACCTTGACTTCTCTCAGCTAATTGAATTGATACAAACCACATTTTGATAAAGTAAAAAGCTAAAAAACCTGAAAAAAAAGTTGATACAGCTAAACACCAAATCGTTAAAAATTTTAATAATTTCCCTTTTGCCTTTTCTAAAAATAAAGTAATTCGAATGTGGGCGTTCTCGTTAAACGTATAGGCAAGCGCTAAGAATGATGCAGATGCTAAACTATATCCGGAATACTCAGTCAAACCACGTATATAGAATCCAAAAATTCTAGATGTGATCCCTAAAACTATAGTACATAAAATTAGTATTAAAAATATTGCCGCAAGATATCCAGAAGCTCTATAAAAAGAATTTAGAAATTTATCTAATTTTTGAAGCATAAAGGCCGTAACCTATTATACGGCCTTTTTGCTCAAATAAAATTTATTTATATGCTGATAATACAGCCTGTCCTCTTGAACCTGCTTTACTTGACCATTCTTTAGCCATAGTAGCACCTACTTTTTCAAAATGACTTTGTAGAGAGGCGTTTACTTTGCCTACTACCATACCTGCATCTGCTAAAGCTTTTTTGTCTGCAACGTTACCTTGTTTGGATAAGTTCCAGCCTTTTCTTTCAGCTAAAGCTGCTTGGCTCATTACCATTTTCTTTGTTGCATCATCTAGCTTGTTCCAAGCTTTTTTATTTGCAACAACCATATTTTTTGGAAACCAAGCTGCAATATCATAAAAATATTTCACACCATTTTCCCAAATTTTACTATTCTTACCTGTTGTTGGTGATGTAATCATGCTTTCTACCATTCCAGTTGAAAACGCCTGACTAATCGCAACAGCTTCAAGTTTAGTTGGTTTCATCCCAGTAAGTTCTGCAATTCTTATTGTTGCAGAGTTATAAGCTCTAAATTTTAGACCTTTAAGATCACTAACAGAATTTATTGCTTTTTTACTGTACAATCCTTGGGCTGGCCACGGAACTGCGTAAAGGAAAACTAATCCCTTTTCATCTAATCCCTTAACCAACGCTGGTTTCGATGCTTTGTAAAGTTTCTCAGCATCAGAATATGTTTGAGCAACGAAAGGTATTGAATCCACTTCTAGTAAAGGATCAAAACTTCCATGTGCTGACATAAATCTTTCACCTATTTGTGTTTGTCCAGTTTGTACAGCTCTTAAGATAGCTCCACCTTTGAACAATGACCCACCTGGGTGAGTTTTAATAGTAAGTTTGCCGCCTGACTTATCAGTTACTGCTTTTGCAAATTCCGCCGCATTTTGCGAATGGAAGTTACCTGCTCCATAAGCTAAAGCCATATTCCATGTCTCCGCTTGAACAGAACCTATACTAATAAGTAAAGAGGTTAATATTATACTAATTTTCTTAATTATATTCATTTTCCCCCCTATAATTAATTTGAGCTATTTCACATTCCCATAGAGTAAATTGCAAGGTAAATTTTAGTAAATATTTCTTTAAAGAAGCCCAATAAACGAATATAAATAGCCCCTCAAATGGAAAATATCCTACTTCCCAAAGTTATAATTTTTTTTCAAATAGTTTTTATTGATATTGTTATGGCTGCTGATAATGCGATCATAATAGGTTTAATTGCATCTTCATTTGCGGCTAAAGATAGAAAAAGAATTATTCTTCTTGGAGTTTTTGGGGCTTTTCTTTTCAGAGTAATTTTTGCTGCAATTACAGTACAGCTTTTACAATATCCAATTCTTAAAGTAATAGGTGGTGCATTATTAATTTGGATTGTGGTTAAATTAATAAAAGATTTAGAACTTTTTGATGCTTTAAAAACATCAAAGCAACAAAGTCCAACAAAACCTAAAAAGCCACCATCATTTGCGTCTGCTGTTTATGCGATTGTGGTTGCTGATGTAACATTAAGTTTTGACAATGTTTTAGGTGTGGCCGCAGCTGCAAAAAATGAAACTGAACTATTAATATTTGGATTATTGTTATCAGTATTACTTGTTGGAACTGTAGCAACTTTTTTTGCAAATTATATCAAAAATCACAAATGGGTTGGCGTTCTTGGATTAGTAGTAATATTATTTGTAGCACTTCAATTAATTTTGGGTGGTACAAATGAGATTTATCCAGGAACTTTGCCTGAATTTATTTTAAAAATTATTTAGTTTTAAGACTTTGATAAGCCTGCCAAGAAACTATTAGGATAGTAAAAACTATTATAACTGCAGTTACTGGTCTTTCCCAAAGAAAACTGAACGAACCATCACTTATTAGTAAGGATCTTCTTAAATTTTCCTCCATAAGGCCGCCCAAAACAAATGCTAATATTAATGGCGGCATAGGAAATTTATATAAGCGGAGACCGGTAGCAACAATTGCGATACCTATCATTAAAAATATATCAAATGTATTAAATGACATTAGGTAAATACCTGTGACTGAAAAAAATAAAATCATTGGGATTAAGAAGGTTCTTGGAACGGCAAGAATTCTAGCGATATATGGTATCAGTGGTAAATTTAATATTAGAAGAACAACCATACCAATATACATGGACATAATAACAGACCAAAAAATTTCTGGATTTGTCATGTATAATCTAGGACCAGGTTGAATACCAAATCCTAACAAAGCACCAAGCATAACAGCGGTTGTACCACTTCCTGGAATTCCCAAAGTAAGTAATGGAACGAATGATCCAGAGCACGCAGCATTATTTGCTGTTTCAGGTGCTGCTAAACCATGAACACTTCCTTTACCAAATTTCTCTTTTTCCTCTTTACTCACAAAGTTTCTTTCCATTCCATAGGCTAAGAATGATCCAATGGTTGAACCTGCACCAGGTAATACACCAACAATAAAACCAATTATTGAAGATCTTGGAATAGTTTTTAAAGTTTTTTTAGTTTCTTCTTTATCAAGTTTTATAGATCCCAATTCTTTAAGTGAAATGGCTTTAGCTGCGCTACTTGGATCTGTTCCCCGTAATATTATCATTAACGCTTCACTCATTGCAAAAGTTGCCATAACAACTAAAACAAAGCTTATTCCATCAGATAAATTCATATTATTAAAAACAAATCTTGGTATATCTGACAATGTATCCTGTCCTACTGATGCAAGCATCAAACCAAGAACAGCCATCATCATTGCTTTTAAAAATTGTCCTTTAGATGAAAAAGCTGCAACAGCAGTCAGGCCTAGAATCATTAAAGCAAAGTAATCTGGAGATCTAAATGATAAACTTACTTTTGATAAACTTGGTGCAGCAAATAATAAAAAAATTGCTGCAATAGTACCTCCAGCAAAAGAGCTGTAAGCTGCAATCGCTAAAGCTTTACCTGCTTTTCCTTGTTGAGCCATTGGGTAACCATCAAATGATGTTGCTACCGTTCCAGGAATACCTGGAGCATTAATTAAAATCGAAGAGGTTGATCCACCAAAGACTGCACCATAATAAACTCCGGCCATCAAAATTAATCCAGTGGCAGGATCAAACCCATAAGTAATTGGTATCATTAAAGCGATTGCCGTCATTGGTCCTAAACCAGGCAACATTCCGATTATAGTTCCAAAAAAACATCCCATCATTACCATCAATATATTTTTTAATGATAAAGCTGTTTTTAAACCTATTAATATTCCTTCTATCATCCAATAATTCCTAAATATTTTAAAAATGGGTCTCTAAGATAAATATTTAAAAGTCCATGAAGCAGAAACATAAAAATGGCAACAAATGGGAATGAAAAAATTATCATAAATTTCCATCTTCTCTCTCCAAGAAAATAATAAGATAAGAGCAAAAAAATTGAAGTAGATACAAAAAATCCTACTCTTAGAATTGTCAATCCATAGAAGATCATAATAATGACTAAAAAAATTACCTTTTTATAATCTAAAACTTTATGATCTACTTCTTCTTTAAGTCTTTCTGGTAAAATAATTTTTAATCCAGCAAGAAACATTCCTGCATATCCAAGATAGATAGGAAATGTTTTTGCATTAAAAGGTGCGTTTTCATCGAATGAAAATACTTGGATTTGATAAGCGGTATAAAGATAAAAAGCTGATAAAACAAAGAAGAGCAGCGAGATAATTTTAACTGAACTTATCTTCACTGCTCCTCCTTTAAATCCTTGCGGATTAAATTACTCCAAGTTTTTTCATAAGAGCTGTCATCTCTTTAGTTTGAGTTTGTAAAAATTTCACAAACTTTTTGTCTGGATTATAAATATTAACCCAAGCATTTCTTTTTCTAACAGCTTCCCACTCAGGAGTTTTTTGAACATCACCTAGCATTTTAGCGATTTTCTTTTTATCACCGCTGCTCATACCAGGAGGGCCAAAAAATCCTCTCCAGTTTACAAACTGAACGTCGAAACCTTGTTCTTTTAATGTTGGAACGTCAGGTGCATCACTTACTCTTTTAGGTGCAGTGATACCAATTATTCTAACTTGATCTCTTGCTCCCATAACTTCTCCCAAACCAGTTGAAAGAATTTGAGTTTCTCCTGATAACAATCCTGCTAAAGCTTTTCCTCCAGCATCATAAGGAATATAAACTACTTTATTTGGATCAGCTCCTGCTTCTTGAAACGCAAGTGCTCCAATTAAATGGTCCATACTTCCTCTTACTGATCCACCAGCCATTTTCACAGATTTTGGATTAGCTTTGTAAGCTGCTACAACATCTTTGAAATTTTTATAAGGTGAGTTCTTTGCTACAGCGATTGCACCGTAATCACCGATAACTCCAGCTATTGGTACAACATCTTTGTACGAAAGAACGCCACTACCTTTCACATAACCTTTGTGTCTTGTGATAGATCTTAAAACTAATGGTGTTGATTGAACTAATACAGTTCCCGCAGGTTTTGTATTAATTAAAAATGATAGAGCTTTACCTCCACCACCACCTGACATGTTTTCAAAAGATGCACTTTTGAGCATACCAGATTTCGTTAATGCTTCACCTGTTCCTCTAGCAGTTCCATCCCAACCACCGCCAGCTCCACCACCAATTAAGAAGTGAAGTTTATCAATTGCAAATGATTGTGTTGAAAAAGATAGGAATAAAACAGACGCAAATAATAAACTAATAAGTTTTCTTATATTTATCATTTTTCCCCCTTTTTATTTAATTTCATATTAGATTTTGAAATAATTAAAGAGTCAATTAGAAAATTACTTTATTGCTTCTAGTTCTCAATGATTTTGCCTTAACTTCAACATTAAGTTTATGAAGTTCGCCCGATTTGAGTTTTCTAAGATCTTGAACAACCTTAATAAATCTATTCGACTCTTTAGGTAAAATAATTCCATTTGTAAGTGTTTGAAACTTTTCGATGTAATTTTCTCTTTCAAAAGGCCTGTTACCAGCAGGATGCGCATCTGCTACTGATATTTCATCCTCTACCTTTGAGCCATCTTTCATTCTTATAACAACTCTACCCCCGAAACATTTTTTATTTGGGTCGGGATCGTGATATTTTTTTGTCCATTTTTTATCTTCAAAAGTTTTTATTTTTCTCCATAATTGAACTGTGCTTTTTTTATTAGCCCTTTTGGGTGTATAAGAATTTACATGGTGCCACTTGCCATCTTCTAACGCTACAGCAAAAATATACATTATAGAGTGATCTAAAGTTTCTCTGCTAGCATTTGGGTCCATTTTTTGTGGATCCTTAGCTCCAGTCCCGATCACATAGTGAGTATGATGACTTGTATGAATATCTACAGATTTAATTTTTGAGACATTGTCTATACTTTCATTCATCCTTCTTGCTAAATCGATAAGTGCTTGTGATTGATATTCTGCTGAGTGTTCTTTTGTATAAGTTTCTAAAATAGCTTTTTTTTCCTCATTTATATTTGGAAGTGGGACTGAATATCTGGCCTTGGGTCCTGAAAGTACATAGGCAATTACACTATCCTCCCCCTCATAAATAGGACTAGGCGCTCCCTCTCCTCTCATGCATCTGTCGACTGCTTCTATTGCTAGTTTTCCAGCATGAGCAGGTGCAAAAGCTTTCCAGCTTGAAATTTCTCCTTTTCTTGATTGTCTAGTTGATACTGTTGTGTGAAGTGCTTGTTGTACGGATTGATAAATTGTTTCAGTATTTAATTTTAATAAAGTTCCTAAGCCTGCAGCTACACTTGGACCTAAATGTGCGATGTGATCTATTTTATGTTCATGTAAGCATATTCCTTTAACAAGATTAACTTGAACTTCATAACCTGTTAAAATTCCTCTAATTAAATCTTTACCTGATAATTTTTTTTGTTGGGCTACTGCTAGAATTGGAGGGATATTGTCCCCTGGATGACTGTAATCAGCTGCTAAGAATGTATCATGAAAATCTAATTCTCTCACTGCAGTTCCATTTGCCCAGGCTGCCCATTCACAATCAAATTTTTTCTTTGGACTTACACCAAATAATGTGGCTCCATTTTTTCTTGGATGAGCTAAAGCCATTTCTCTTGCAGATATAACTGGTTTTCTATTGAATGAGGCAATAGCAACTGATGCGTTATCAATTATTCTATTGATGACCATATCAATAGCATCCTCATTCAACTTGGCTTTATCTGATGCAATCTCAGCAATTTTCCATGCTAACTGTTGTTTTTTTTTTAGTTTTGTTGCTGAAGGGTATACTCTTACTTTTATATTTCTCATTTTAAATCCAATAATTCTTTTAAGTTTTTTACCTCATTTTTTGGTTTATAATCAAGTTTGTCGAATACATTATTTGTTCGATTAACCCAAATTGCATTATAACCATAATTTCCACCACCAGAAACATCCCAAGTATTTGCGCTCAAAAAAGTAATTTCTTCTTTTTTCACCTTATATTTATTAATCGGGATATCGTAAACTTTTGGATCAGGCTTGTATATCTTAACTTCTTCGATTGAGAAAACATCATCAAATAAATTTTCTAGATTGCTATTTTTAACTAAATTACTTAATAGGCTTGGTGTTCCATTCGATAGAATAGCAAGTTTTATCGATTTTTTTTTTAATTCTTCAAGAACGCTCTTTACTTCTGGAAAAGTAGAGAGTTCTTTATAAAGATTTAATAACTCATTCCTCATTGATTTATCTACTTTAAAAGTGAGCATCGACTTATCTAAAGAGTCTTCTGTAATTTGCCAGAAATCTTTATGTCTTTTCATTAAACTTCTTAACCAAGTATACTCAAGCTGGGTTGTTCTCCAATAATTGGCAAAAGTTTCCCATTTGTCTCCAATTTTATCTTTACACTTTTCAGCTGCTGAGTTCACATCGAATAATGTACCGTAAGCATCAAATACAATAGCCTTTGTATTATTCATTTTTTAATTAAGCATATTTCTTAAAACGTATTGGAGAATTCCACCGTTTTTATAATACTCAATTTCATTTTCTGTATCTATTCTTGATAGGAGTTTAATAGTTTTACTTGAACCATCTGCATATTTAATTTCACAATTTACTTCTGCTCCAGGATTTATTCCTTTTTCAATATCAATAATAGTAAATAACTCAGTACCTTTAATGTTGAGTTTTTTTCTATCGAAACCCTCTTTAAATTGAAGTGGTAAAATTCCCATTCCTACAAGATTTGATCTATGTATCCTCTCGAAACTCTCAGCGATTACAGCTTTTATTCCTAATAATTTTGTTCCTTTTGCAGCCCAATCTCTTGAAGAGCCTGTTCCGTATTCTTTACCAGCCACTACAACTAAATTTGTCCCTCTTTTTTTATATTCCATTGCAGCTTCATATACGCTCATTTGTTTTCCATCTGGTTGTAATATTGTAAAACCACCTTCGGTACCTGGAGCCATTTCATTTCTAATCCTAATATTTCCAAATGTTCCTCTCAACATAACTTCGTGATTGCCCCTTCTAGCCCCGTAAGAATTAAAATCTTTTTGCTGAACCTGATGTTTCATAAAGTAATCGCCAGTTGGGCTATCTTTTTTAATAGATCCAGCTGGTGAAATATGATCGGTTGTTACAGTATCACCTAATATTAAAAGTGGTCTTGCATCATTGATTTTCTTAAATCCTTCTGGCTTGTCAGGTAAGTTATCAAAAAAAGGTGGTCTTTTTACATAAGTGGAGCTTTCCTCCCAATTATAAATACTACTTTGGTCTGTTTTAATAGAACTCCATTCTTTAGGTCCTTCGGAAACATTCGAGTATCTCTTAACAAACATATCGGCATTAATAGATTTTAACATTAACTCTTCGATTTCTTTATTTGAAGGCCAAATATCTTTTAAAAATACATCTTTTCCATTTTGATCTTTACCTAATGAATTTTTATAAAGATCGTGATGCATATTACCTGCTAAAGCATAAGCAACTACTAGAGGTGGTGATGCTAAGTAATTTGCCTTTACATCTGGATTAATTCTACCTTCAAAGTTTCTGTTACCTGACAATACTGAAACTGCATAAAGATTTTCTTTATGTATTGTTTCAGAAATTTCTTTGTCTAAAGGCCCAGAGTTTCCAATACAAGTAGTACAACCGTAGCCAACTAGATTAAAACCTAATTGATCTAAATACTTATTTAATCCAGCTTTTTCTAAATAGTCTGTTACGACTTGAGACCCTGGTGCCAATGATGTTTTTACCCATGGTTTTACCTTTAAACCTTTTTCAACAGCTTTTTTTGCTACTAGTCCAGCACCAATCATAACACTTGGGTTTGATGTATTTGTACAAGAAGTAATCGCACCAATAACAATATCACCATCTTTAATTTTAAATTCTTTATTGTTAACTTTAGCTTCTAAAGGAACCTTTCTTTTTGTATTTTCTTTAAATGCTTTATCGAAATCTTTTGCAGCATTTGTTAATAAAACTTTATCTTGTGGTCTCTTTGGTCCAGAAATACTTGGAACCACAGAATTTAAATCTAATGAGATTGTATCAGTAAATTCTATTTGATCATTTTGGTTTGACCATAGTCCTTGTTCTTTAGAATATTTTTCAACAAGAGAAATTGTATTTTGGTCCCTTCCAGAGAATTTTAAATACTTAATAGTTTCATCATCAATAGGAAAAAATCCACAAGTAGCTCCGTATTCAGGCGCCATATTTGCAATTGTTGCTCTATCAGCTAATGTTAAGTTTTTCAGCCCATCACCAAAAAATTCTACAAATTTTCCAACAACACCCTTTTTTCTTAACATTTGTACAATTGTTAAAACTAAATCACTTGCTGTTGTTCCCTCAGTTAGTTTCCCATTAATTTCAAAACCAATCACTTCAGGTATTAACATTGAAATTGGTTGACCTAACATAGCTGCCTCAGCTTCAATACCCCCAACTCCCCAGCCAAGAACTGATAAACCATTTACCATCGTAGTATGGCTGTCTGTTCCAACTAAAGTATCAGGATAAGCAAATAACTGGCCGTTGGCCTCTGAAGACCAAACAACTTTAGATAAATATTCCAAATTAACTTGATGGCAAATACCTGTTCCGGGTGGCACAACTCTGAAATTATTAAACGCACTTTGCCCCCATTTTAAGAAAGAATATCTTTCACCATTTCTATCAAATTCCCTTTGTACATTTTTTGAGAAAGAATCTTTTTTTGCATAATTATCGACCATCACTGAATGATCAATAACTAGGTCTACAGTAGAAAGTGGATTGATTTTATTTGGATCTTTGTTTTTTGATTTTACTGCGTCTCTCATTGCAGCTAGGTCTGCAACGGCTGGTATTCCAGTGTAATCTTGTAATAAAATTCTTGCTGGCCGATAGGCTATTTCTTGTTTTGAGCTTTTAGTGTTCAACCAGTCTGCAATAGCTTTAATTTGTTTTTTATTTACAGTTAGGTCATCCTCGAATCTTAATAAGTTTTCGAGAAGCACTTTGATTGATTTTGGAAGTTTTTTTATATTTTTCAAACCATTCTTTTCAGCTTTTACAAGATTAAAAAAATTATATTTCTTGCCTGAAACTGTAAGCGTATCTAATGATTGAAATGAATTTTTGCTTTTAAATTCCATGCCCTATACATAGAACAAAATTACGCAAACGATAAGCAAAAAAGACATGGTATAGTTAAAATTCGTTATAAATTTTTTACTTGTGGCAAATTTTCTCAAATATTTTCCAATTAAAGACCATGTAGTAATACTTCCAATTGCCATAAAGAAATAAACCGTGGTGACTATTATAGAGTCTCTTAAATAATTAAATTGAACATCTACAAACGTTGAGACAGTTATCATGGCTACTACAACGCCCTTAGGATTAA
>CACGHX010000006.1 GCA_902573065.1 uncultured Pelagibacteraceae bacterium
AAATTAAGATTATTGACGAATTTACTGGCAGAATATTAGAGGGAAGAAGATTTTCTGATGGTTTGCATCAAGCTATTGAAGCAAAAGAAAATGTTGAAATTCAAAAAGAAAATCAAACTCTTGCTTCGATAACTTATCAAAATTTTTTTAGATTATATCAAAAACTTGCAGGCATGACCGGAACTGCAATGACGGAAGCAGAAGAACTTTTTGATATTTATAAACTTAAAGTCATAAGTGTACCAACTAATAAAGAGATGATAAGAAAAGATTATAATGATCAAATCTTTAGAACAGAAGAGGAGAAAAATTTTGCAATTTTGAATAAAGTGAAAGAGTGTAATGCAAAAGGTCAGCCTGTGCTTGTGGGTACAACAAGTATTGAAAATTCTGAAAAAATGTCAAAAATTTTTAAAAAAAATAAATTAAATCATAATGTTTTAAATGCTAAACAACATGAAAAAGAGGCTAACATAATTGCAGAAGCAGGAAAAACTGGAATGATTACTATCGCAACAAACATGGCCGGTCGTGGAACAGATATTCAACTAGGAGGTAATAAAAACCTATTTGTAAATATGAATGATAATGAAGATAAAATTGAAAAAATAAAAATTGAAAAAGAAAAAGTTAAAAATCAAGGTGGTCTATTTATCATAGGTACAGAAAGGCATGAGAGCAGGCGGATAGACAATCAGCTAAGAGGTAGATCTGGTAGACAAGGTGATCCAGGTTCGTCTGTATTTTACATAAGCCTTGAGGATGATTTAATGAGAATTTTCGGGGGTGGATCGATTGATGGAATGTTGAAAAAATTAGGTCTTAAAAAAAATGAGTCCATCAATCATCCATGGATAAATAAAGCCATGGAAAGAGCTCAACAGAAAGTAGAGGCAAGAAATTTTGAAATAAGAAAGACTCTTTTAAAATTTGACGACGTAATGAATGATCAAAGAAAAATTATATTTGGACAAAGAATAGAAGTTTTAAAAAATAGTGATATTAAAAAAATGGTTTTATCTTTCCTTGATGAGTTGAACAAAAATTTAGAGACGGCGCATCAAAATTATACTAAAAGTAATGATTTTAAAGTATTTTCAAATGAGATTAAATCAAACTACGGTAATGCTTTTGATGACAAAAAAATTGAAGAGTTTTCTAAAATGGAAACAAAAGATATCAGTAAGAGTCTTATAAATTTTTTTCAAGAAAAACGAAATGAAAGAATAAAAACTTTAGGTGATGATCAAAATATTGAGATTGAGAAAAGAATTTTTTTACAAATAATGGATTTTCTTTGGAGATCTCATTTGCAGTATTTAGAGCAATTAAGACAAGTCATTGGCTTGAGAAGTTATGGACAAAAGGATCCTTTGGCAGAATTTAGAAGAGAGTCATTTGAACTGTTTGAAAATTTGTTATTTAAAATAAAGACAGAAACCATTAAATTTTTAATTAATACAAATGTTGTAATTCAAGAGAAACAAGATGAAACTCAAAAAAATAACTTTATTAAAAAGAAAAAAATTTCTAGAAATGAACCATGCTCATGTGGTTCAGGCAAAAAATACAAACATTGTCATGGAAAGGTAGCTTAAATGAATAATTTTCCTAAAAAAATTTCTGTGTTCCCATTAAGAGGGGCGATATTTTTTCCAAAAACAAATTTACCATTAAATATTTTTGAAAGAAGATATGTCAGCATGATAGAAGATGCTTTGAAAGGTGAAAAATATATTGGTATGGTACAAACGAAAAAGGTAGAAGGTGATGTTTTCAAAGTTGGTTGTTTAGGTAAAATTGATAGGCATGAAAGAACTTCCGATGGAAGAATTTTAATTAATCTGAATGGTTTAACAAGATTTAAAATAGACGAAGAAATAAATAATGATAAACTTTATCGTGAATTCATTGTTAATTATGATGATTTTAAAGAAGATATGAAATTAAAAGAGTATGCGGTTAAAAATGAAATACTTAAAAAATTAATCGATAATTCGAAAAAATATTTTAATCAACAAGGAGTATTGATTGATTGGAAAGAAATATTAAAACTAAAAGCTTTTGAACAAATTTATACATTAGCAATGATTTCCCCATTTTCTGTGAGCGAAAAACAAAAAGTTTTAGAAATACCTGATTTAAATGAGGCAGCAAGTACATTAAATGAAATAACCAAGTTTGGATTTTACGAAGATCTAAATGATAAAGATACGCTTCAGTAAACTAAACGTATATCTTATCTGCTAAACCGTAGCAAAGAACGGCACTAATAATAACAAGAACTATCGGAGCATAAATCCCATCATTTCTAGTTTTTTTTGTTAATCCTGTTTTATCAATCTTCAATGTATAAAAATTTACGATTAGTATTGAAACGTTCATTATAAAAACTAGGTTAAAGAAAGCCCAAGTAGCAACTAAACCACCTGATCTAATAAAAGCAACATAGATTGCCATTAAAACAGTGGCGACCATGAATGAACCTGCAAATCTCGTGATTAAAGTTGCGGTTTTATCAACACCTCTATTCTTAAGAAATTTTTTAGTATCAAAGACTAATTGATAAGCGTAGCTACCAACTATAATAAAGTGTGCCAGGTAGATTGTTAAATAAAATATGTTTCCAAATTTGTCTATCATAAAAACTTAAATTAAGATTTATTAACTAGTTTGTTTCTCTAGTATTCTTATTGTAAGACTGAGTAAATGGTATTGGTACAACTGTCGCATTAACAGGCTTGTTTGAGTATTTTTTTGGCAAATGTACTTTGTATTTTTTTCCAAAATTTCCAATTGGAAAACCATTTGTATTTAAATTTCCTTCAAATGGAACATAACCCATGGCTATATTTGTACCTTTTTCTGGATGATACCATGGAGATGTTATAAATCCTACTGGCTTACCGCCTTTTTCATTTGATATTAACCAAAAGTCGTTTGCATAATCTTCGATAGCCTTACCACCCATTTCTAAACCTACAAGTTGAAGTTTATATGGTTTTTTTCCATTTTTGATTTGTTCTTTCATTTTTTCCAATGCATCTTTACCTACATAGTCTGTTTGTTTATCCCATGCTCCTTTACCTGATAATGAAACTTGATAACCAAGGTTACATTGAAATGGGTTGTGCTCGTGATCTAAATCCTGCCCCCAAGATAGTATTCCAGCTTGTATTCTTCTGTGGTGTGCTGGTGCTATGACCATCAATTTATGTTTTTTACCTGCCTTTAAAACAGTATTCCACATATCCTCTGCGTACAAAGTTGCATTTTTCAAATAAATTTCATATCCAGCTTCCCCTGAAAAACCAGATTGTGAAATTACACAATCTCTCCCACCTATTTTCGCTTTGGCCAGACCATAGAATGGAATATTATCCATATCTACTTGGTCTCCTACCAGATCTTTCATTAAAGCTTTAGACTTTGGTCCTTGTATTTGAACTGGACAAGCATCGATTTCGTCTATTTCGACATTAAATCTTTTGTCAGCATTAACACCTTGAAGATATAAACCAATGTCAGAGTCTGATAAACTAAACCAAAATTCGTCGTCCTCAACTCTTAACAAAACAGGGTCGTTAAGAACACCGCCTTTATAATTACAAAGTATCACGTAACGGCCTCTCATAGTTGAAATTTTTGTTGCGTCTCTTGTGATTACATAGTCAACAAATTTTTCAGCGTCCGGGCCTTTAACACGAATTTGTCTTTCAACTGCTACGTTCCACATTGTAACGTGATTTTTTATAGCTTTGTATTCAACCATCGCGCCACCCTTTTCAGGTCTTACGTATCCTCTTGGATGGTATATACGATTATAAACTGTAGCTCTCCAACACCCAGCTTTCATAGATAAATGCCAATAAGGGGATTTTCTTACTCGAGTTGAGATAAGCATTTCTACTTTGGTGGGGCCGCTCTGTCTTAAATTGTATGGAACCTGTCTATCTGATTGGTCAACTGAAGTTTCGTGTTTAACTTTATCGTAATTTACTTTTTCAACTTTGTAAGAATTAGGAACCTTTTTAGGCATAATTATTTTTTACTAACCACTTATTTGTTTCTTTTAATCCCCCAAAAGTATAAATATGGAAATAATCTGTTGATTTATTGACTTGGTGAATTAATTCATTTGGATCTGATGGTTTGAGTAAATTTATTGCCTTCGCAGCATTAGATTTAATAAAGTTTAAGGAATTTTTTGCTCCAACAATGTTTGCAAATTTAATTAAACTTGTAAATTTTAATGGTCCAGTTATCCCAACATGAACTGGTAAACTTTGTTTCGATATAAATTTGTTTATTGGTTCAGGATTTAAAAGCCACTGGGTGACAATGTAATCTGCGAATGGTTTTTTATCTTTCATCGCTTTCTCCAAATCGGATTCCGATATATCAGGGGACCCCTCAGGATGTCCAGCAATTCCTATCTTAAACCCCTCAAATAATCCTGTCTCTAAAATCTGCAACGAGCAGTGGTAATCACCTATTGGTTCAGCACTTCCACCTATTACCAGAGCTTGTTTTACGCCAAAATCTTTACACATAGAAACGTACTGTTTTAACTCATCTAAATTTTTAATTGATCTCGCAGGAAAGTGGGGTACTGGATTAAACCCGGATTGGACTAGCTCTTTTGCTTTTTTTGCTACCTCCCTAAAGTCATTTCCAGGCAGCATTGTTATATAAACATCTTTAACCTTTGGTAAATCAGAAAGGTCGGTTTTCATAGTTATCTCTAAAGAGAAGTTCATATTTTTCCGGATATACCAGTCAAACCTATGTGATGTCCAGAATTATTGTTAGAGGTGGCCTTGGTTTGAATCGCACAAACGACACATACCTTTTCAGGGTACTGCTCTACTACTGAGCTACAAGGCCAAATATCCTAAAATCTAAAAGTAATCCTGCCTTTAGTCAAATCGTAAGGAGTCATTTCTACTAAGACCTGATCACCGGCTAAGACTCTTATTCTATTCTTTCTCAATTTTCCAGCCGTATGAGCCAAAACTTCATGATTATTTTCAAGCTTCACTCTAAACATAGCGTTTGGTAATAATTCTGTTACTTTTCCCTTAAATTCTATCTTTTCTTGTTTAGCCAAATTACTGCCTTTCTTTAAGCCTAAGTTTTACAGAATTAGCGTGTCCGTAGAGATTTTCATATTTTGATAAGGTTACAACGGATGGACCTAATTTTTCAATACCTCTTTTAGAAATTTTAATTACTGATTGTCTTTTAAGAAAATCTAAAACAGATAGCCCAGATGAAAATTTTGCAGTACCTGATGTTGGAAGCACATGATTAGGTCCTGCAATATAATCACCAACTGCTTCGGGTGAATACGCGCCTAAAAATATTGATCCAGCGTTTTCAATTGATTTTAAATATCTATCTGGTTTTTTAGTATAAATTTGAAGATGTTCCGGAGCAATTATATTAGCAATTTCTGAAACTTCACGTGAATTTCTTGCTAAAATCGCTAAACCAAATTTACTTAAACTTATCGATGCAATCTTTTTTTTTGGTAAAAATTTAAGTTGCTTAATAAGATAATATTGGACCTTATGAATTAAATCTTTACTTTCGGATACTAAAATAGATTGTGACATTTCATCGTGTTCGGACTGAGCAATTAAATCTGCGGAAATCCATTCTGGATTAGAGTTTTTATCTGCAATAATAGTAACTTCTGACGGCCCAGCAAATATATCAATACCAGATGCACCTGAAACTTCTTTTTTTGCCAGTGCAACATACTCATTTCCTGGACCAACAATTTTATCAACTTTATTTATTGTTTTTGTACCAAATGCAAAAGCTGCAACAGCTTGTGCTCCCCCGAGTTTAAAAATCTTTTTAACTTTACATTTTTTTGCTGCATACAAAACTCCTGGATTTATTTTTCCATTAATAGAAGGCACTGTCATATAAATTTCTTTAACTCCAGCAATTAAAGCTGGTATACAATTCATCAAAACTGAACTTGGGTAGCTTGCCCTGCCGCCAGGAACGTATACCCCTATCTTATTAATTGGTTTTGATCTGTAGCTTAAAGAATTATTAAAATTATCTTTAATTTTGAAACCTTTAAATTTTTGGTTTTTATGAAAATTAAAGATTCTTTTAAAGGCTATATCAATTGAATTTTTAATTTTTATATCTAATGTTTTAACACTTTTTTCAATCTCATTTTTTGAAAAAAATAATTTATTTGTATTTAAATTTTTAACATTGTTAAATTTTTTCTCATATTTTATTAATGATTTGTCTTTATTTTTCTTCACGTCATTAACAATTTTTTTTACAACGCTTATCTTGCTTGAAGAATATTTCCTTCTTATATTTAAATAGTAATTAAATTTCTTTTTGAAATCTTGTGATTTTGTATTTAATATTCTAATCATTGATAAGGTCGTGTTTTGGTTTATTTTTGGTTTCCCATGGATCACTAATATCTTCAAGAAAACATTCAATTACTTCTGAATATAATTTAATCAATATTTCTCCTGCAAAATTTAATTTTATTTCGTAGTTTTTATCAGACAAAATTTTACTTTCAATTGCTAAAAAATCTAAAAAACGTTCTTTATTCTTTTGATTAAGGTTTTTTGAATAAACGTTAATTACATTCTCAAACTTTAAAACTGATAATACTCTTTTATTCTTTCTAAACACACCTTTTTCAACATCTTCCCACATAAACCTATTAAATTGAATTAGAAAAATTCTATTTTTTTTTAAATGAGCTATATTTTTTATTTGCGTAATAGAGTCCTGTAGATGAGCGGACATTACCTGTAAATCATTTTGTGAAACTGCATTTAACTTTAAACTTTTTTTTTCCATTAGTAATTCGTTCTAGAAATATTTGCACCACATTTTCGAAGTTTATTTTCTAAATTTTCATAACCTCTGTCTAAATGATAAACTCTATTAATAATTGTTCTATTTTTTGCAATTAAACCTGCTAAAACCAAGCTCACAGAAGCCCTAAGATCAGTTGCCATTACTTCAGCGCCGTACAAACTATTTATACCGTCAATTTTAGATAGATTTCCAGAAACTTTTATCTTTGCACCCATTCTATTTAATTCTGGAACGTGCATGAATCGATTTTCAAAAATATTTTCTTTTATTTTTGAAGTACCATTTGCTCTAGTCATCAATACCATAATTTGAGCTTGAAGATCAGTTGGAAAACCAGGATAGGGTTCGGTTTTAATTTTAACTGGTCTAATATTTTTTGAATTTAAAATTACTATTTCGTTTTTATTTATTTTCAATTTAACACCCATTTTTCTTAAAATTTTAAGTTCTTTTTTAATTATTTTAGTTTCTAGTGAAACTATTTTAAGTTTTTTTCCTATTAATGCTCCAGCTATTACAAAAGTACCAGCTTCAATTCTATCAAACATTACAGAGTGACTCGCTGGCTTGAATTTTTTACCACCTATAATTTTTATTTCCCTATTACTAATCCATTTTATATTAACACCCATTTTTTTTAAAAAATTTGTTAAATCTAGTATTTCTGGTTCACATGCGCAGTTTTTAATAGTTGTTGTACCATTTGCATAACTAGCTGCGATTATTAAATTTTCTGTTGCACCTACTGATATCTTAGGAAGTTTAATTTTTTTTCCAATTAAACCGTTTTTAGCCTCTGCTTCAATATAACCGTTTTTTATTTTTATCTTAGCTCCTAATTTTTTTAATCCATATAGATGAACATCAACTGGTCTTGTGCCAATTGCACACCCGCCTGGTAAAGATACTTTAGCTTTACCAAATTTCGATAATAATGGACCTAAAACGATAACTCCTGCTCTCATTGTTTTTAGAAAACTATAAGGCGCTAAAGTTTTAAGAAATTTTTCTTTGTTATTTATTATAATCTTCTTTTTTGCTAAATTTATTTTAATATTTGATCCAATATGCTTTAATAATTCTGTCATTGTAATGACATCCTTAACTAAAGGAATATTATTTATTTCAATTTTTTTATCACTTAAGATTGTAGAAGCCAGGATTGGTAGTGTTGCATTTTTTGAACCTGAAATTTTAATAGTACCAGATAAAGTTTTATTACCTTTAATAATTAATTTTTGCATTAATTAAATTTTTGGAAGAGTAACACCTTTTTGTTTCATATATTTTCCTTTTCGTTTGGCATATGTTACCTCTGGTTTTTCATTACCTTTTATAAAAACAAATTGTGCTGCACCCTCATTTGCATAAATTTTTGCAGGAAGAGGTGTTGTGTTTGAAAATTCAAGTGTAACATGTCCTTCCCAGCCTGGTTCTAACGGTGTCACATTAACAATAATCCCACATCTAGCGTATGTAGATTTTCCTAAACAAATCACAAGCACATTTTCTGGTATTTTAAAATATTCGACTGTTCTTGCTAAAGCGAAGGAATTTGGAGGTATCACACAAACTTTTGATTTTTTTGAAACAAATCCATCCTGATTAAAATTTTTAGGATCAACTATTGTAGAATTTACATTTGTGAATATTTTAAAATCATCAGAAACTCTTGCATCGTATCCGTATGAGGATAAACCGTATGAAATTTTTCCTTTTCTTCTTTGTTTTGGAATAAATGGAGATATAATTTTATGGCTTTTAACCATTTTTTTTATCCATTTATCCGATAGAACGCTCATACTTTTTTTCTCTTTTTATAATATTTATTTTTATATTCTTTTCTTTTTTTAAGATTTGACCTCAAGGCTAATTCTTTCCTGTCAAGAGATGACTCTTTTTTTAAAGCAGATTTCATTAAAATTAATTTTTATTAGGATTTGTTAAATCTTCTAAAGTAATGGTTTTTTCAATATCGTGCATTTTTTCATTTTCGCTTTCAATAGGCTTAGATCCCTTTTTAGCTCTTCTTTGTTCTAAACGAGCTTTTCTTTTAGCCTCTTTTTTCATGGCCTTTTCGCCTCTAATTGATTTGTAAGTGTAATGAATTCCCATTTTTGCACCATAGTTTTTATATTGTTTTACTTTGTAGAGTTCAATTATGCAAGCTTCTACTATAAAAGTAACTAAATTATGGTTAAAAAAAATTATTTTTTATTATTTTTCATCGTTTTTCTATCCACATTGTCACTTTTAAAGGTATTCAACAATGCAGTGAATTTAGACACTTATGAATACGGAGAATGGTTAATAAATTATCAGTCAGGATTTATTAGAAGGGGCTTAAGTGGTGAAATTATTTTTCAGCTATCAAAGATATTTAATGGTAATTTACAATTAACCTATTTTGTAATCTTATCCAGTATCTGCTTAATGTTTTATAGATTAAATTATATTTTATTAAAAAATATTAAATTTAATTTTTTTACTATTTTAGTATTATTCTCACCACTTTTATATTTTTTCTTCATAATTATTAATGGTGTAGGTGTTAGAAAAGAAATATTACTATTTTTATTTTATCTTTGGTACTTGATAAGTATTTCTTCCAAAGGTTTCGACGAAAATAGCTTATGGAAATTTATTTTTATTTTTCCGATTCTATTATTTGTTCATGAAGGTTTATTTTTTTATTTACCTTATATTCTTATTCCTATTTTATTAGTCAAAAAAAAGGGAGAACATAAAAATTTTATTCCTCATTTTTTGGTATTAATTTTTGTTTCAACAATATCAATGGTAATTTTATTTTTTTTTAAGGGTTCAGAGAAAAGTGTTTATGAAATATGTCAAAGTTTAATAAATTATACTCCGATTGGATGTCTTGAACGTGGACCAATCTTTGCTCTGAAACATAATTTGTTAAAAGATCAGGCAAATAATTCAATGTCATTCTTTTATTTAAATGCAAGTTATGCAAGTTGGATAGGTTATTTGACTTATATTGTTTATAGTTTTATTCCATTAATGTTGCTTTTTAAATTTGTAAGAATAAAAAATAAAATTTTTTACATCTCAATTTATTTCTTAATAATTTCTTTTAGCTTTCCACTGTTCCACGTAGCAGAAGATTGGTCACGTTGGTTTTCAATACATATTCACCTTACTGTATTTTTAATATTTTTTTTACAAAATAACAAAATGATTAAATATGAAATAAGTAAAAAGGCAAAAAAATTCAACAATTTTTTTATGAATAAAAAGATATTGCTTTTTTTACTACTTTTAACCTATTGTACCTTTTTACATCATGAGGAATATTTTTCTAGAGATACAAAACTCGAATTCACATATTATAAAATTTTTAAAGATCTAAATTAATATTTTAAAATTTTAATTTTTTAAATATTTTTTCTGGAATATTTTTGACAAAAAACATTATTATTCTCCAAAAAGAGTTTATGTATATTATTTCTTTTTTTGCTTTGATTGCTTTGGTTATAATAGTTGCAGCTTTTTTTGGTGATGTAATTAAAAAATTTGGAGCACTTTCCTTAAAGGAGTTTGTAGACATATAGCCGGGTATAATTGTTAGAATGTTTAACTTATTATGAAATTTTTGTCTTAGACCAGATAAAAATGTTATTAAACCTGATTTTGAGCTACCATAAAAAATATTTTTAGCTCTTCCCCTTAACCCTGCAACAGAGCACATCACGGCCAAAAAACCATCTCCATTATTGGTAATTTTTGGTAATAACTTATTTATAATTAGAACCGGGTTTAGAAAATTTATTTTAATATTATTTGATGCTAATTCTATATCGTTCATTTCTTTTGCTGGGTCGCCTGTATAGCCAGAGATCCAGATAACTCCATCAATGTTGTCATCTAGTTTTGATATTAATTCTAGGTTTTTTTGAAGATCAATTAAGTCTGTCTCAAAAATTTCAAACTTGTTATTATCCAGTTTTAGGTTTGATAGATCACTTAGCACAGACTCTTTTTTTCTACAGAAAATTATAAAATTATAATCTTCCCTAGAATAAATACTTATTAATTCCTTTGAAATTAAAGAACTTCCACCATATATCAAAATTTTTTTTGGCATTTTACATTTCTAGTCTTTTAGAGAAAATAGAATTAAACTTCCTTTCTGGATTAATAAAATTTAGTTCTTTAACAAATTCTGAATATTCTTCTTTGTTTTTTATTACATCTTTGTTTGCAATAGAGTCTTTTGAAAAATTAATTTTTATATCATATTCTTGAAATACGCTATTTAAAAAATTCTTAGTTTTTTCAAACTTTGAATTTATCGGAATATCCATTGAGATTGAAAAACCTTGTCCATAAAAATTCAAATATTTGCCTTTTTCATCAAATTTTTTAATTATAATAAAAGTACTAAAATTTTTTTCATCTTTAAAAAATTTAGCAATTTTATTCATTATATCTTTAAAATTATTTTCTTTTACTAAAAACTGAGCTTGAAAGAATCCATTTTTTCCATAAATTTTATTCCAATTTGTGAAGTAATCTTGGGGGTAAAAAAATTCATCGAAACCTGAGACTTTTTTATAAAATATTTTTTTAAACTTTCTAAATATAAATTTAGTAAATTTTATTAAGTAATAATTTTGAGTAAAAATTTTTAAAATAAAATAATTAAAAAAATTAATTTCCTTTTCTTTAAAATTAAATTTTTGTAAAGTATGTGAATTATTGTTATTTTCATGTTTTCCGAAATAACATAGTCCTTTGATTGAACCATTGCCAAAACTTTCTATCCAATTTACGTTATATTCGTATAAATTTGATTTTTCTAATATTGAAAAAAAACTATTATAACTTGTGAATTCTAAAATTTCCTGGTTCATTAATATTGAGTTGATTTTTTTCAATCTAAACTTTGCTGATAAAATACAACCAGTTAAACCAAATCCGCCTATTGTGCTTTCAAAATAATTTTTATTTTGTGTTGGAGTACAAGTTACAATTTCATTTTTCTCATTTAATACTTTAAGCTCAAGTATATAGTGCTTTATTTGGTTATTTGTAATGTTTTTGCCGTGAACATTATTGGCAACCATTCCACCAATTGAAACATATTTACTACCAGGTGTAACAGGCACAAACCATCCTGCTTCTACAATTAAACCTAGTACGTCTTTAAGTAATACACCACTTTGAGCTTCTATAATCCCTTTTGCCTTATCAAAATTTAAAACTTGTTTAAAATTTTTCATGGATACAATCAAATTTGTATTTATAGAATTATCTCCGAATGATCTCTGATTTCCTGCAATTATAAAATTTTTTTCTGCCATAATTTTTTTTAATTCTTCAAGATTTTTTGGATAAATTATCCTTGGGGTCACCTTAGTATTACCACTCCAATTTAAAGAAAAATTTGATTGGGATTTCATAATAATTAAGTGTATATTTTAAAAATTAAATTACTTCTACCAAAAATGCTTAAAAAAAAATTACAACTCAACGAAAAAATTCTTGTATTAATTATTTTGGTATTTTCTCTAATTATAAACCAATACTATGCCAATAAGGGTGTTTTCCCAATAGAAAGTTTTGCTCATTTTGACATAGCTTTTAGAATTATTAATGGTGATATTCCTTTTCAAGATTATTGGTTAGTTTCAGGATTATTAATTGATTATGTTCAAGCTTTTTTTTTCAAAGTATTTGGGCAAAATTTTCAAGTTTATATTTTTCATGCATCTCTAATAAATTGCTTATTAACAATTACAACTTTTTATATTTTAAAAAATTTTAATTTAAATATTTATCAATGTGTTTTTTACTCTTTTTGTTTTGCAATTCTTGGGTATACAACTAGCGGGACTTTATATGTAGATCACCATTCATCTTTATTATGTTTATTGGCTGTTTATTGTTTAATAATGGCATTAAAAACCGATAAAAAAAAATTTTTAGTTTTATTACCAATTATTTTAGGACTTGCGTTTTTGACAAAATCAGCACCTTCGGTTTATGTTTTTTTTTCAGTCTCATTTATACTTATCTTGTATATTTTTATTAAAAAAAAATTTAATTGGCTTTTGTATTTAATTTTAAGTTCGTTATCTTTCATAATATTTATTCTATTATTTTTTGATTTTGTGAATATTAAACTTGAAAATTTTTTTGAGCAGTACATACTTTTTCCTTCTTCAATCGGAAAAAATAGAATAGCGGAACTTAATTTTTTGTCTGGTGATATAATTTTTGATTACAAGTTCATCTATATTTCTTTTATACCTATATTAATAATTACATTTCTTGATATAGTTAAATCTAAAAAAAATATATTTAATAAGAATTTCTTTTTTTTCTTATCTTTTCTTTTATTAATACTTAGTTTAGTTATTCATCAGATAAATACCAGAAATCAAGAATTTATTTTTTTTCTAATTCCTGTTTTGTGTGCCTTTTCATCAATATTTATATACAATTTTGAAATAAAATATAAAAAATACTTTTCAGTTTTTTTATTATTATTTTGTTTGTTTGTTACTTCAAAATATCATTTGAGATTTAATGATGAAAGAAAATTTCATGAAATGTCTAAAATAAATTTTGATTTATCAGTAGATGCAAAAAAAATTGACAAAAAACTTTCTGGTTTAAAATGGATAACACCAATATTCCCTAACTCTCCCGAAGAAGAAGTTAAGTTCTTGAGAGAAATTATAGGTGTCTTAAATGCTGAAAATAGTAAAGCTATGGTAATGTCAAACTATTCTTTTCTTTCCCTTATTATTGATAAAAATCTTCATTCTCCAAGTCGATGGTACATTCCAAATGGTGCAGCATACCCAATTGAAAACAACAAATATTTTGATGAATACAAAAATTTTTTAATTGATCTGATTACAAGAAAAAAGGTCTCGGTAATTTATATTATTTCACCGGTGAAGGTTAATGAGCTTTATCGCTATGTTAGCAAAAATTGTTTTGAAGAAGATAAGACAATTGCAGGTGTAAAAAAATTATTAATTAAAGATTGTTCATACTTTAAAAGGCCCATATAGCTCAGTTGGTAGAGCACTTCCATGGTAAGGAAGAGGTCGCAAGTTCAATTCTTGCTGTGGGCACCGCTAACTATATATTTTTAACTATTGTTCTAAATTTTAAATTTTCGGGATTTAATTTTTTACTCGATCTTTCAAAACAGGTACTTGCAAAAAAATTCTTTACATCTTTTTGACTAATGGTGTCTGAGATTAAATCATCAACCTTAATTTTTCCTGACTTTAAAATTTCTATGGAGTTTTCTATGTCAGTTTTATACCTTTTTTCTTTTTCAAGATATTGAGATGAATATCCATGAATACCCTGAACTGAAATTTCATTTGAAATTAATTGATGATAATTTAAAGATAATTTTTCATCCTCAACTCCAAACAAATAAATCTTTGATTTAGGTTTTAGTTTTAATAGGTAATCATTAATTTTTGACGAAGAACCAAAGAAATCTAAAATAGTATCAAATGTTTGGAACTCATTATTTATTTTATCTTTATAAATTATATTCTTTATATTAAGTTTTTTACAAATATTTTTATCTTTTTCTGTCTCAACTAAAAAATAAAATTTCTCTAGTATATCCTTATTAAGCGAACGGTAAAATAATATAGATATTGTAGAAATCCCTATTCCAAGAATTTTTTTATTTTTCCTTAAAAATCTTGCGCAGTTTATCCCTAAAGAAATTGGCTCTACAAAAATACCAATCTTTGAGTCAATCTCATCTGGTAATAAAAAAGTTTGATGTTTTGATCTTACAAAATATTCTGAAAAACCTCCGTAAGTATTATTTTTAAATTTTCTCTTTTTTTTATTTAAGCAAAAAACACCACGTTTTTTTTTACAATTCTCGCATTCTTCATTAATATTAAAAGATTTACAAATATTTATATCTGCTACTATTACTCTTTTTCCAATATTTTTTTTAAATTCCTCGTCCTTTGTATCTACAATTTCAGCAACAACTTCGTGTCCTAAATAATCTTTGCCAATTCTTCTATTTAAATTTTGATTTCTTTTTAGAAGTTGATTTATATTCATAACTTTATCAACATCAGTACCACACACACCACAGTAAATTGGTTTGAGAAGTAATTCATGTCCTTCAAATGTTGGCATCTCTTCTTCATTGGAAATTAAATGACTAAACCAAAATTTAGAGAAGAATTTTCCAAAAAATCTATAGAAACTAAAGTTTATTCCCTTGGCTTTTTTTGGATCAATATAAAATGTTCTTATTGTCATGCTATATATTCATTATCTCCTTTATAAATTTTTTATCAATTGGCTTTTTTAAAATACCTTTAATCTCATTAAATTGCTCTTTGCTTGATAATCCAAAAATAATACCACTTACAAATTTTTGATAATAAAGAAAAGAAAAAGAAAGCTTGGAAATGCTTATAGAGTTTTTTTTACAGTATTGATATATTTTCTTTGATTTCTCTAATTTGCCCAAATAACCTCTTTTCCTTTTAAAATTTTTTATAGAATTAAAACGCCCTTCATATTTCTTATTTTCAAAGTATTTGCCTGTAAGCAATCCTCCTCCTAAAGGGGAATAAGCATTAAACTTTATATTATCCCGCATAAAAATTTCTTTCATAGCTATCTCAACTTTTCGATTTATAAGTGAATATTCCTCTTGTGAGTATAGTTTAATTTTATTTTTTTTAGAGAGATTTTGAAACTTCGACAATCCCCAAGCTGACTCATTGCTTATGCCGAAATTTCTTATTTTTCCAGATTTCTTTAATTTAAGGATTGCATCAAATTGTACTTCCAAAGGAATAAACTTAGGGTCATTGCCTGGAGAGTAATAAAGTCTATCGAAGTTGTTAGTAAATCTATCTGGCCAATGTATATAAAATGTATCTATATAATCGGTTTTTAATCTTTTTAAACTCTTTTCTGCTGCAGATATAATTCTTTTAGGAATTAATCTATTGCCACCTACTGATTTAATTTCTCCAAAATTCCTTCCAGTAACTTTTGTATCAATTAAAATAGATTTTCTAACCTTATTCTTTTTTTGCCAATCACCAATAATTTTCTCAGTTAATCCGAATGTTTCATTTTTTTCAGGAAATGGATACCTTTCAGCACAATCAAATTTTTTGATACCAAAATCATAGACTTGATCTAATAATGAAAGCGAATCTTTTTCGTTTAAATATGAGCCCAGGCACTGTGTACCAAAAATTAGTTTTTTTTTAATCATCCTAAATGGATTTTATTTCTCTAATTTTATTGTTTTTAATACTTTTGATGTGTAGTGAGAATATACACTTTTTTTTTCTGCAGGTTTATCATCCTCGTATTGACCAGGGTCTATGAGGGTTGATATTCCAAAATCTGGAATTCCTGACTTACTGTACTCTGCCATTCTATCAGCGTGGGGTTTGTGTTCCCCGATATACAATCCTGTATCAATAGAAATTCTAGTGTCACAATCGTTTGCTCTGTGAGTCTCATGTATCATACAATAATCGCTAAAATAAACTTTTCCTTTTTGAGGTTTAAAATTAATTTTTTTATAATGTTTTAAAACCCACTGCATATCTTCATAAGAAGGTGAAGCTGCCATCATCTTTTCATCAAACTCATCTTTATTTGGCTCATAAAATAATAGATTGTTTTTATCACTGTCTCCTAGAAGCGGGAAGTAACAATTGTAACCCCAGGGACCCTCAACCCATGCATCGGAATGGGCATAAGAAGTGCTCAATGCTCTTCCAACATTGTCTTCTAGTTCTTTAGCGTATTTAATTCTTACATTTGGAGTAAATCTAAATATTGATAATAATTTCTCATCTCTTTTTACCATTCCTTTTATTATTTTGGCCCAATCTCTAAGAACCATATTGTATTCTAATTGAAATTCCCTTTTAGGAACTACTGCTCCATTTGGGGTAACGTTTTTTCTATTACTTCTTGCTTCATTAACTTTTTTCATAAATAAATCATCATTATTTTCGTATTCAAAATTTAAAGCCTTACTCACATATAGTTTGATTTTAACTTTAAATTCATCAAATGTATTTTTATTTAAAGGTAAGGATGCGATAAGATCATGATCTCTATCAAGGCCCCATGATCTAACCATAGTATCAACTCTTTTAATTCTATAATCTAATGACATAAATTAATTTCTTCTTAAGTATTTATCTTTAAAAAAAACTTTTTTACTTTTGTGCCAAGTAACAGGAAAAAATGTTTCGTCCATCTTAGATGAGTTTAAAATTTTATAATGATTAAAGTGAGGATTCTTTATTCGATTATGAAATTTAGAGTTACCGTTCATAAAGTGTATGCTTAATGTAATTCTATCTTGTTTAGTTTTATTAAAACCAGAGCCATGCCACATATCACCGTGATGGAATACCACAGAACCTTTTTTTGCTACAACATAATGTCGACCAAATTTATCTGCGTTTGATAGTAATTTTTTACTTATAGACCTATAACTTTGATTGGTAAAAAACTTGTTAAGTCTTTTTGTTGTTCCATTTTTTATGAGATCCTATTAAATATTCTAATGTTGCGCCCTCTTTGCTTGTGTCTTCTAATGGTATCCAAGCAGTTATAACTTTTCCAGGAGTATGCCAGTCTTGATAAGGATTATCTTGGTGAAAGGCAACTGAACCTGCGCCTGGAACAACCCATATTAGGCTATCCTGATTAAGTCTTGTGCTAGTCCAATTTTGTAAACTTGCAACTAATTCTCCTATTTTCTTTGATAAAACTACTCTCGCAACGTCATAATCTGACTTCCATGCGTTACATACTGATCTAGGAATATTGTTTTTGTCTCTACCGTACACCCATTTTATTTTATCAGGCACTACTCCAGTTTCATACTGACCTTTGAATATTTTTTTGTATTTTTTTCTAACTTTGTTTAAATCGTTTTTATTAAGAACGTTTTCAAAAATTACGAAACCATTCTTATTAAAAAATTCTTTCTTTTCTTTAAGCTGACTTTTCGTAAAATTTTTGGTCATTATATGCGTCAAACACGTTTGCTACCTGAGGAGATAAATGCTCACCTAACTCGGATAGAATGATGTTGCTATTATTAATTTTTAAAAGTTGATCATCTTGTAATGGTAATAAATTAATCAGTTCTTTTTTAAAATAATCTTTAAAATCCATTTTGTATTTTTTGTTAAAAAAATCAAATTCTACATTAAAAAATGTTCTAATGTGTCTAATTACTTCCCTTCGGATCACATCGTCAGAGTTCATTTTAAGCCCCCTATATATAGGAAACTTACCCTCATCAATCGCTCCTCTATATAAATTTAACTCATAAAAATTTTGAAAGTAATATTCATCATTTAGAACTCCATGTGCTGAACTTCCTACAGCAATAAAATTTGTAGCCTCCCCTTTTTGTGTTCCTAAAGAATTATAAACAGCTTTTTTTTCATTAATTGATTTGGCTAATGGATCACTTGGAAGAGCATAACTTTCAAAACCTGCTCGAGTATAATTATTAGACATCAAAACTTTATTAGCTGCTTCAAAAACAGCCTTACGATCAAAAAAATCAAGCATCGGTTCATTTCTAACCATTTTTGTCATATATTTTCTTGTGTTAGGTTTGTAATGCACATACATCGTTTGTAGTTGAGAAGGCTTTAATTGTGCAACAGTTTTCATTGTTTCTTCAATTTTTTTAACATTTTGTCTTGGAAGACCTATTAAAAAATCAAAATTGATAACGGGAAAAAGTTTTCTTACTCTTGGGGTTAATAATTTATCTACAAGTTCAGGTGGTTGAACTCGATTAATTTCTTCTTGAACATCTCGATCAAAATCTTGAATACCAAAAGATAATCTAGTTACTCCTTGTTCATGATAGAACATTAATCTTTCTTCGTCTACTCTTCTAGGATCGACCTCAATAGTAAAATCTCCAATTTTTGAAAAATCTATGAGCGATCTCATTTTTTTTATTAAGTATTTGAATTCTTCTTCTTTATAATATGTCGGTGAACCTCCGCCTAAATAAATTTCTTTAAAATTGAAACTTACTTTGTTTTGGTTCAAAAAATTTTGAAGCATATCAAACTCTTTTGATAAGTAATTGTACAAGTAATCTTTTACGTTTTCGTAGTTTTGAGTTATGGTTTTACTACACAAACAAAAATAACAAAGTTGTTCGCAAAAAGGAGTGTGTACATAAAATAAGACTGGTTTTTGTTTATTTTTTTCTTTACCGTACCAATCAGTTATAGCTGACTTATAGTCTTCTGATCCAAATTTCTCTGACCAATTACCTTTGGTTGGGTACTCGGTATAATCATAAATTAAATTGGTATGATATTTTTTTAAAAGAAGAGCATTCTTTAATATACTTCCCTCTTTACTGGTTGTGTAACTCATAGGTTCAATGTAATAAAATATATATATTTTTACAAGATGATTTTAAAAAAAGGCCTTTTTTAAATCTTTTTCGACACTTTTAAACGCAGTATCTAAGTTATCGATTTCTTCTGACCTAAAAAGTTTAACATTTTTATACCAGTTGCTTTCAGACTTTTTTAGAAACCATCTCCAATCACTTAGAAAGGGTAAAATTATCCAAGTTTTTTTTCCTAATGTAGCTGATAAATGAGCAGTTGAAGTATCCGCAGTTATAACAAGATCCATTTGCTTTATAATTTCAATACTATCTAAAAATGGTTTTTCAGACTCATCAATATCTGGAAAGCATATAATATTTTTTCTGACTGAAATTTCTTTTAAATCATTATCACTGGGTTTTTTTTGTATAAGAAAAAAATTAGCTTTATAAATAGACGATAGTTTAACAAAGTAGCTAAATGGTATATTTTTTTTTTGTAAAGATGTGTACGCATTTATACCAATTTTTAAACCTTTGTATTTCTCCAATTTATTTGTCCATTTTATCTCAATATTTTTATTATTTTTAAAAAAATTAACTGTCTTATAAAAAAGTTGATTTTTTTTATTAAATATACCTAATAAGCTAAGTAAATGATTATGAAAGTCATGATCTGGTATTTTATCTTCTTCAGATATAATTTTGAACTTTTCTGTTTCTAAAAAATGAGAAAATTTTTTGTTTTTGAGATACAAAATTATCTCAACATTGTAACTCTCTTTTATTTTATAAAGATATCTTACAAACTGTATTAGATCTCCAATACCTTGTTCTGTAATAACTAAAAGTTTTTTATTTTCAAGATTTTCACCCTGCCACACTTTACTCTTCAAATTTAGTTTTTGGTAATTAATATAATCTAAAAAAGTTTTACTTTTTTTTCTCCACTCATATTCTTTGAAGCCTTCCTCAAAATTTTCTAACATTAATAATTGTGTTGCATAATTAACGTGAACATCAGGATTTTTATTATTTATTTTTATTGACTCACTGTAATATTTTTTAGCCTCATCAAAATTTCCAATATTTTTATATGAGTTTGCTAAATTATTAAATGCTAAAAAATTTTTAGGGTTTGACTTTATTGAACTCTTGAAAGCTTTGATTGCCAAATCAAATTTTTTATTTATTAAATGAATATTTCCAATGTTGTACATCGAAAAATTATTTTTTGGTTCAATTTCAAAAGAATCTTTATAAAATTTTATTGCTTTATCAAAAATTTTTTGATCATGATAAAACTTTGCATAATTATATAAAAGTAATGGATCTTTAGGATTTAATTTTAGGCTTTTTTCAAAAACATTTTTTGCTAATGCAAACTCTTTCAACTGAGAAAGTAACGGACCATAATTTTGTAATACTGAATAATTATTTGGATTTGTTTTTAATATATGTTCATAGATTTCTCTAGCTTTATTCCAATTACCTTTGCTGTGATGCAAAAGTGCACTTTTAAAATAGTCCACCTTCATAATTATTTTTTTATAGTTTTTATTAATAATAAATTTAATAAAGATAATATAATAGCAACAAGAACGTCAAGAAATGGGCTTGCTTCGGGATATCCGTAGTTCCATATAATTACTAAAATTAACCAAATAGTCCAATTTATTATTTTTATTTTTCTCATTTAATTTTTGTTAAAAAATAATTTTTTAACAACAAAGCCAATTAAAATCATTAATACGAATGCTAAAATTGGTAAATAAATGTCAGGAGATGATATTATTTTTAAAAAACTTAAATTTTCATTAGTATCAATATATTTTTCTATTCCCGCACCTAAAGCAACGGTAATAAACATTGTTGGCCAACTTCCTAAAAAAGTTCCAATAAAGTAATTTTTTATAGAAATGTTAAATAAAACAGGAAGGACATTTTGTATTCCATAAGGAATCCCCCCTCCTCCTGCAAATCTGTACAAGGTAAAATAAAAAAGTTCATTTTTTTGAAAATTAGTTTTGAGTTTTGAAAATTTTGGTTCCAGTTTTTCCTTAATTAAATCTGTAAAGAATAGTTTTGCCAATAAGTATAAGCATGTTGTTCCTACAGAAGCTGCTAAAACTGCGATTAAAATTCCATACCATTTACCGAAAATAAATCCTGAAAATAATAAAATAGGTCCAGCAAAGCCTAGTAGCAGATACCAAATTACAGAAAATATAAAAAATCCTATCGTAAGAAAAATAAAATTATTATTTTTATAATCAATAATTATATCTTTATTAGATTTGATGAACCCATAACTGGTCAAATCTTTCAGATCTATAAATGAGAATAAATAATACAGACCAAAAAATAGGACTAGTAGATAAAATACTCCAATTAAAAGTTTAATATTTCTAGAACCTAATTTCATAAATTAATTTTTAACTGTACTTATACAGTCTTATTACCTATAAATATCAAAAAATTTAACAGTAACCAAAGATATCTTATGAAAAGAACCTATCAACCAAGTAAGCTTGTGAGAAAAAGAAGACATGGCTTTAGATCAAGAATGTCTACAAAGGCAGGTAGAAAGCTTATTGCGAGAAGAAGATCAAAAGGTCGAAAAAAACTTTCTACTTAAAGACAATGACAAAGCTTGAAAGTTTAAAAAAAAATTATCATTTTCAAAAAGTTTTAAGAAATAGAGTAATAAGCAATGAGTGCTTTACTATATATCGCTCAAAAAACTTTTTAGACAAAAAAAATAAGAGTAAAAAACTTTATATAAGTTTCGTTATGAGAAAAAAAATTGGAAATGCAGTTAAAAGGAATAGAATTAAAAGAAAATTAAGATCTATTGTGCAAAAGTTGTTGCTGATGAACGGTACAATAAATTTAGATTATATATATGTAATTTTTGGGAAGGATAAAGCATATAAAGAATACAACAATTCGCTATATGAAAAAATGAAAAAAAGTTTTAAAAGGATGCAAAGTTTAGAAGTATGAAATTAATTAGTTTAACTGTAATATTTTTCATTAAAATTTATAAATATTTAATATCACCTTTACTTGGACAAAATTGTAGATTTCTTCCCACTTGTTCGGAGTATGCTGAAGAGTCATTAAAGACTCATGGTCTAATAAAGGGTTTGTCTTTAACCTTTAAAAGAATATCAAAATGTCACCCTATAAAGTTATTAGGAGGAAGTTCAGGATTAGATTTGGTACCAAAAAAGAAAAATTTAGGAAAGAAAATTTAAATGGATCTTAGAAATGTAGTTTTTGCTATAGCTTTATCATTCGCTGTTCTATTTGGTTGGTCTGTAATTTTTGAAACACCTCAAATTGAAGAACAAAAAAAATTGGAGCAAACTCAGAATTTGAAAAAGAATGACAATAAAAATTCTGATGTACCAAGTGTTAATATAGAAAAGGAAAGAGTTTTAAACATATCCAGAGATGATGCGATTAAATCTGTAAAAAGAGTAAATTTTGAAAATGAGAATGTTAAAGGTTCAATTTCACTTAAAGGATTTTTGATAGATGATATTCTTTTTAAAAAATACAATACAGAAGTTAATTCAAACGAAAAAGTAAAATATTTAAATCCTTCTGAGACAAATGATGGGTACTTTGTTGAAACTGGATGGGCAGCAAGTAATGCAACTAATACACCTCTTCCAACAAAAAATTCGATATGGAAAGTAGTTGGAAATAATAAGCTTTCAGTAGGTAATCCAGTTACAGCTGAATGGAATAATAAATCAGGTTTAATTTTTAGAAAGAAAATACAACTAGATGAAAAGTTTTTGTTCAAAGTAACGCAAGAAGTTCAAAATAATTCAAGTCAAAGAGTAGAACTCTATCCGTATGCGCAAATAACAAGAAACCAAGATCCAGATGTTGTAGACTTTTATATTTTACACGAGGGGTTCATTGGAGTTTTTGATGAAGACCTACAAGAAGAGGGTTACGATGATGTTAAAGAAAAGAAAAAAGAATACTCAGCTGGTGAAGGATGGTTGGGTATTACAGATAAATATTGGTTAACTGCATTAGTCCCTGAAAAAAATCAACCATTTAAAGGTGAATTTATTTACAAAAATGGTTTTAAAGCAAACTATATTCAAAATAAACCTGTTGTTGTTCAGCCTTCAGGTTCAGGAATATCTGAGTCAAAAGTATTTATTGCAGCAAAAGAAGTTAAGGTAATAGATGGGTATGCTGAAACAGAAGAAATTAATAAATTTGATTTAACAATTGATTGGGGTTGGTTCTACTTTTTCACAAAACCACTATTTTTTATAATGAATTATTTATTTGAACTTACAAAAAACTTTGGAATAGCAATTGTTTTAGTAACAGCAGCAGTAAGATTATTATTTTTCCCTCTTGCAAATTACTCATTTAGATCAATGGCAAAGATGAAGATATTACAACCTGAATTGCTCAGATTAAAAGAATTACATAAAGAAGATAAAGTTAAACTTCAGCAAGAAATGATGGCACTTTATAAAAGAGAGAAAGTAAACCCACTATCTGGATGTCTTCCAATTTTAATTCAGATACCTTTCTTTTTTGCAATTTACAAAATGCTTTTCATTTCGCTGGAAATGAGACATCAACCATTTTTTGGTTGGATTAAAGATTTATCAGCACAAGACCCAACTTCAATTTTTAACTTTTTTGGTTTGATACCTTGGGATCCACCATCTTTTCTAATTATTGGAGCATGGCCAATTATGATGGGAGCAACGATGTATTTGCAACAGAAGCTAAACCCTACTCCTCCAGATCCTATACAAGCTAAAATATTTATGTTCTTCCCATTATTTTTAACTATAATTTTAGCACCTTTTCCATCAGGTCTTGTTGTTTATTGGACAATTAACAACATATTAACAATTGCACAACAATGGGTAATTTACAGATCAACAACTGTTAAAACAAAATAAATGTCCGAGGAAAATAATTTAGAAGAAATTAAAAAGTTTTGGCCTAAAGATGCTCCGAATGTAAACAATGTCCCAAAATACGTAAAAAAATATAAAAAAGACCTAATAGTAATTAAATATGGTGGGAATGTTTTAATTGATAGAAATATTTTTAATAATTTTATCCAAGATATAAGTATATTAAATAAATTAGGTCTTTCTATTATTATTGTACACGGGGGTGGTCCTAGAATTGAAAGAGAATTAAAAAAAAGTAATATCCAAACTAAATTTATAAATGGTTTGAGAGTAACAGATAAAAATGTAATTAATATCGTTGAAAAAGTCCTAATAGACTTTAACAATGATATTGTTGTTTCACTTAATAAAAAGGGATCTAAAGCAGTTTCTGTTAATACGAAAATTAACAATGTTATAAATGTAATTCCTGATAAACCTGAATTGGGCTTTGTAGGAGTTCCACAAGAAATAAATGTCGAGATAATAAAAAATATAATTAGTCAAAAACAAATACCAATTGTTGCTCCCCTGGGTCTAGATAAAGACAAACAAACTTATAATATTAATGGTGATACTGCTGCTAGTGCTATAGCTAAAAAATTGAAATCTAGAAGACTTTTATTAATGACAAATGTTGAAGGTGTTTATGATGATAGAAAAACTTTGATTTCAGAAATAAAGCCTTACGACATGGAAAATTTAGTTAATCTAAAGATTGTTCAGGGTGGAATGTTACCCAAAATAAAGAATTGTATTGAGGCTGTTGAGAATGGAGTTAGAGGTGTCGTTATTCTTGATGGTAGAAAACCAAGAGCTATATTGAAAGAAATTTTCTCTGATCAAGGTGCTGGTACTTTAATTAGAAAATGAAAGAGCTTTTAAATATAAAGTATTGGCTATTTGATTTGGACAACACACTATATTCTGGTGATACAAAAGTTTTCGATCAGGTTGATAAAAGAATGTCGAAATACATTTCAAATAAACTAAAAGTAAGCATTGAGGAAGCTAGAAAAATACAGAAAAATTATTTCCACGAATACAATACGACCTTAAATGGTATGATCAAAAATCATGAGATAGATGCAAAAGAGTTTCTTGATTTTGTTCACGATATTGATTTAGAATTTCTTAAAAAAGATAAGGGTTTGGAGCAAGAGCTCAGTAGAATAAAAGATAAAAAAATAATATTCACTAACGGCTCCCGTGCACATGCAGAGAATGTTACTAAAAGAATTGGAATTAACAGCCTTTTTGACGGAATTTTTGATATTGAAGACTCAGATTTTATCCCTAAGCCTGCTATCGAAACCTACAAAAGATTAATTGATAAATACAAAATTGAGCCACAATATTGTATATTTATAGAGGATATTGCTAGAAATTTGAAACCAGCCCATGAATTAGGTATGAAAACAGTTTGGATTAAAAATAATGAACCTTGGGCGGCAAAATATTCAGATGAAAAATTTGTAAATTATAAGACTTCTAATTTAACTAATTTTTTAAAGGAAATAAATGAACTTAGAAAAAATTGAAAAAACTATAAACGAAGCTTTTGAGAATAAAGAAAAAATTGATACCTCAGATAAAGATCTTAACGATATTGTGCATGAAACTGTTGACTTATTAGATAATGGAAAAATTAGAGTTGCTGAAAAAAAAGGTGGTAAATGGCAAGTCAATCAATGGATTAAAAAAGCAATTCTTTTGAGTTTCCGAGTAAACAAAATGAAAGCCTCAAAAGGACCATACTCTACTTGGTACGATAAAATAGATGGAAAGACTCAAGGATGGAGTGAAGAGCAAGTTAAGAAAGCTGGATTTAGATATGTGCCAAATGGCGTGATTAGAAAAGGAGCTCATATAGCAAAAAATGTGGTTCTAATGCCATCATTTATTAATGTAGGTGCATATGTCGACGAAGGAACAATGATAGATACTTGGGCATCAGTTGGATCATGTGCTCAGGTTGGAAAAAATTGTCATATTTCTGGTGGTGCTGGTATCGGTGGTGTTCTAGAACCAATGCAGGCAAATCCAACTATTGTGGAGGATAACTGTTTTTTAGGTGCACGTGCTGAAATAGCAGAAGGTGTAATTGTTGAAAAAGGGTCAGTGTTATCTATGGGTGTTTATATTGGTGCATCAACAAGAATAGTTGATCGTTCAACAGGTGAAATTCATTATGGTAAAGTTCCTGCCTATTCTGTTGTTGTTCCAGGATCAATGCCAAGCAAAAATAATCCAAAGGGTCCATCATTATATTGTGTGGTAATTGTAAAAAAAGTAGACGAAAAAACTCGAAGCAAAACGTCTATTAATGATTTATTAAGAGACTAAAATTAATGCAAATAAGTGAGTTAAAATTAGCAAAAGATTTGATTCGTAAACCTAGTATCACCCCAAAAGATGCTGGCGCAATTAACCTATTAGCTAAAAATTTAAGATCTTTAGGTTTTAGTTGTAAAATAATTAATTTTAAAAATATAAAAAACCTTTACGCAAAACTTGGAAAATCTTCTCCAAATTTTTGTTATGCAGGACATACAGATGTAGTTCCTCCAGGTAATGTAAAGAAATGGACCACTAATCCCTTTAAACCAATTGTAAGGAATAACAAATTAATTGGACGGGGTGCAAATGATATGAAGGCATCTATAGCATGTTTTGTAGCTGCAGTAAGTAGATTTAAAAATGAAAATAAAAATTTTAAAGGATCAATTAGTTTACTAATCACAGGAGATGAAGAGGGAATAGCTGTGAACGGAACTAAAAGAATTATAAAATATTTAAAAAGAAAAAGAGAAAAAATTAATTTTTGTATAGTGGGCGAACCAACCAATCCAAATAAACTTGGTGAAATGATAAAAATTGGAAGAAGAGGAAGTTTGACAGGTAGGCTTACTATAATAGGCTCGCAAGGCCATGTTGCTTATCCACACAGAGCCAATAATCCCTCTAATACTTTAATCAAAATTTTAAAAAAAATTAAGGATTTAAAACTTGATAAAGGTACAAAAAATTTTCAACCTTCTAATCTTGAGGTAACAAAAATTAACATTGATAATCATGCGGATAATGTCATTCCTGGGTCTGCTGATGCCGTTTTTAATATTAGATTTAATGATAAACACTCATCTAGTTCTCTAAAAAGTAAACTTAATAAAATATTTAAGGCAGTTACTAAAGCTAATAAATCTAAATTTAAAATAACTTACGAGGTTTCAGGTGAAGCATTTCTAACTAAACCAAATAAAACTACTTATATGGTTCAAAATATCGTTAAAAAAGTCACAGGTCTTAAACCGAAACTATCTACCTCAGGCGGTACATCAGATGCAAGATTTATAAAAAATATAGCACCCTGTTTAGAATTTGGTTTAGTAGGTAAGACAATGCACAAAATAGATGAAAGTGTTTCTGTTTCTGATTTAAAAAAATTAACTAAAATATACGAAAATATTTTGGTAAGTTATTTTAAGTGAAAACAGGAATTATTACTACAGACACTTATTTAAATCATGACACCGGTCAAGGTCATCCTGAAAGAGCAGATCGTGTTTCTGTCGTAATTGAAAACTTAAAAAAAAATAAAAAATTGATTTGGAAAAAACCATTAAAGTTTGACACTAAATATTTAAAAATTGCTCATGAATCTGATTATATTGATGAGGTAGAAAATTCTTTTCCAAAAAAAGGGCTACATTTTTTAGATGGTGATACCATTGTGTCTCCAGGTAGTAGACAAGCTTCATCAGATGCAGTTGCATCAATAATAACGGCTATTGATAGCGTACAAAATAATGAGTTTAAAAATGTTTTCTGTCCTGTAAGACCACCTGGACACCATGCAGAAAAAGATAAAGCCATGGGATTTTGCATATACAATAATGTAGCGGTTGGCGCCCATTATCTTATAGAAAAATATAAATTTAATAAAATTGCTATAATAGATTTCGATGTTCATCATGGAAATGGCACGCAAAATATTTTTTATGATAATGAAAAAGTTTTATATATTTCAACCCATCAATATCCCTTCTATCCTGGAACAGGTGCAAATAATGAAAAAGGTAAACATAGTAATATTTTAAATATTCCCTTACCAGCTGGAACAAACTCTGAGGAATACATGAATGCATATGAACATGTTTTAAAAAAACTAAAAGAATTTAAACCAGAATTTTTATTATTTTCTGCAGGATTTGATGCACACCAAGACGATCCTCTTGCTCAATTTAAATTAAAGTCAAAAGATTTTTACGATATTACAAAAAGAACATTAAAAGTTATTAATAAAAGTATTAATAATAAAGTTGTTTCAATTTTAGAGGGTGGTTATGATTTAAATGCTCTTAAAGAGAGCTCCGAATACCACTTAAAAGCTTTGTTAGAAAATTAAAGATTACTTGCGAAGACAAGCTCCGCAAGTAAGGCTACCTTTATTTAATAGGTATTAATTTTTTCTTTTTTATTTCTGGTACGATTTTTTCACAATCGATAGTCAAAAGACCGTCTTTTAACTCTGCGCCATTTACTTTCACATCATCTGCTACTGTAAATGATCTAGAGAATGATCTTTGAGATATTCCTCGATGAATAATCTCGTTACCATCTTTATTTCCAGATTTTTGAACTTTTTTAGTTCTCACTGTTAAAGTGTTGTCTTCATACTCAATTTCAACATCACTTTTGTTAAAGCCTGCAAGAGCTACTTCTATAGCATACTTATCTTTACCTGCTTTCCTGATGTTGTATGGGGGATAATTTGTTTGTACGCCTAATCCTCCATTTCCTAACATAGACTCAAACTGATCAAACATGTCGTCGAATCCAATGCTGAAAGGTCTTAATGAGTTAAAGACAGAAATGTCCTTACTTGTCATATTTTCCTCCTTTGTTAGCAAGGTTATTTGTAAGTCCCATTTGGCGACCTACAATTCTTATATGGTAATTAAAAAAAATAATTCAAGTACTTTTAATATTTTACTTTTACTAAATATAATCCATGCGCAGGAGCTGGGGGAGCACACATTGATCTTTTTTTTGATTGAAATGCTTTTTTAAAATCTTTTAAATTCCATTTTCCTTCACCTAAATATTTTAAAGATCCTACCATTGACCTTACTTGTTGCTGGAGAAAAGACTTTGATTGAAAGGTAAATATAATCTTATTTTTACTTTTACTTATTAATGGTTTTTTCAATGTTCTGATTGGCGATTTAGCCTGACAATTTGAGGCTCTAAAAGTTGTGAAATTATGTGTTCCTTTTAAAAATGTAGCGCCCTCTTTCATTAATTTTACATCTAGTTTTTTTTTAATATGCCAGGCCTTATTTTTATCTATAGCAAGAGATGAGGTTCGGTTAATAATGAAATACTTATAAACTCTTTCTTTAGCGCTGTGCCTTGCATGAAAATTATTAGATCTTTTCTGAATATTCAAAATGGATACAGGGAATTTCTTTAAAAAAAAATTAACTGAATTTAAGAAAATTCCCTTATTATTTATCTTATTTTTTATTTTAAAATGCGCTGATTGTTCACTCGCATGAACACCAGAATCCGTTCTACCAGAACCTATTACTCTTATATTTTCTTTTAGATATTGTGATAAAGCTTTTTCTAATACTTCTTGAATTGAAAGACCATTTTTTTGAAATTGCCATCCAACAAAATTTGTACCAAGATATTCAACTCTAATTTGATACGTTATCATTATGCAATTTTTTCACCTTTAGGAATTTTGCTACCAAGTAGAAATTGGTCAGTTACCTGTCTACTTTTGCCCTCCTTTTGTATTTCAAGGATACTGATTGATTTATCTTTGCATGCAATAGTTAGGTTATTATCAATTGTTGATCCCTGTAAACCACTTGTATTGGATATTTTTGCTTTCCACACTTTATATCTTTCGTTTTTATATTTAAACCAAGCACCTGGATTTGGATTTAATCCATTGATTTTTGCTAATATTATATTTGCATTTTGATCCCATTTTAATTCAGCTTCTTCTTTTGTAATTTTTTTTGCATATGTAGCTTCATTGTGATTTTGCTCGACAAAGTTAACTTCATTATTTTCTATTTTTTCAATTGCATTCATCAATGATTTTGCACCTAACTGGGAGAGTAACTTTGATAATATTGAGGTATCTATATTTTCATTTAAATTAATTTTATCCTGATGAATAATAGGCCCAGCATCAAGTTTTTCAACAATTTTCATAATACTTATGCCAGTTTCCTTATCTAAATTCATTATAGATCTTTGTATTGGAGCTGCACCTCTCCACTTCGGTAACAATGAAGCATGAACATTTATAAAACCAAATTTAGGTATATCTAAAAATCTCCTGGGAATTAATTGGCCATATGCAACAACTACGACGATATCTGGTTTTAATGAACTAAAAAATTTAAACTCCAGGTCACTATCTAAAGTTTTAGGTGTTCTTAAATTTAAAGAAAATTTTTTTGCTAAACTTCCAACTTTTGAGTCTATTAATTTTTGACCTCTATTTGCTTTACTAGCTGGTTGAGAATAAACGGCTAAAATTTCACTGTTCGAATTTTTTAAAGCTTCTAAAGTAGGAACTGCAAACTCTGGTGTTCCCATAAAAACAATTTTTTTTGACATTAAATTTTTTAATTTAAACTACTACTCTTTCTGTATCTTTTTTATCTTTTGACACTTTCTTAATAATTATATCTTTTTTAAGTTTTGACAAATAATCAATGAATAACACTCCATTTAGATGATCAATTTCATGTTGAATACAGGTTGATAGAAGTCCGTCAGCTTTTATTTCCTTCGAGTTTCCGTCATAATCTAGAAATTTTACATTACATTTTTCAGGTCTTTCAATTTTTGCGAATTGATTTGGAATAGACAGACATCCCTCTTCGTAAATTGATTTTAAATCAGACTTCCAGGTGATCTCGGGATTGACAAAATACATTGGATTTTTTTTTTCAGGATCTTTAGATAAGTCCATAACTACAATCCTTTTTGGAATACCAATTTGTATAGCGGCTAGACCAATTCCAGGTGCATCGTACATAGTGTTTAACATGTCATCCATAAGAGTTTTGATTTCTCTATTTACTTTATCTACTGGTAAAGATTTTTGTCTTAAAACAGAATCTGGTATCGTTAAAATTTTTCTTATAGCCATGAGAGTTTATAATACAATTATACTCTCAAAGGTAGAGCGAGATTTAAAATTTGATTTCTAACTTTTTTAATTTTTCCTTTATTTAATAGATTATTAATAAAATATAAAGTTTCGGGATCTAAATTCTCTATATCGTCGCTTCCTATAATCTCAACAAGCTTCAACATGAATAGGCCTATTTGACCCTCATCTATAAGTGATGCCATGCTATTTGGAACTGTTAAATCTTTAGAAAGACTTTTAACATCTAAATCAGATGGAACTGAAATGCCATCAGCAATTAGAGTTTCTAAAAGCATAATATCTTTTATAGAGTAAAAATATTTTTTGTTTCTTTTTATTTTTTTATAGACAGTCGCAAGGTCCTTATTAACTCTATCTGGTTTTACGTCGTCTTCAGTAAAAATTTTAATTACCTTAGATCTGTGTAAGACTTTGTCATCAAATTTAATTTTCCCTAGCTCAATATTTTCTTCAACAATTATATTTTTTTCAACTATATTTTGTAAATCTTCAGGTATATCGTTAGGATCGATTTCTTTTAGTATTTCACTCAATTTATCTTTGAAAATATTGTTGAGTTTATCTTTGTCGAAAGAATCTTTTAATAGAAAAAATAACTTTAATTTATTTTCTATATTGTCTGATAATAGTGCCCTTTGATAAACTAATGCTCTTGCCTCATAACCCTCAAGACCTTGATAAATTGTTGAAGCATTTAATAGTTGATTGATACTAAATGGTATCGACATATATATTTCAAATATTTTATTTTTATCGAATGAGCCATCATTTGCAGCAACTTCATATTTTTTGATCGTTTCTGAGTCCTCAAGTTCATCAATTACTATAAGATTTGATGCTACTAAAAATTTCCAAATATTTTTATCAGTTTTTTTTTTGGTAGGTTCATATTTAAAACCCTCAATAGTAATTGAAGATAAATAAAAATTAAGCAAATTTTTATCAGAAATTTTATCGCCTGTTTTCTCTTGTAACCCAAGTAAATATGAAATTTTTTCGTTAAAGAATTTATCTGATCTTCCCTCCTCTCTTAATAAATCAAAGTTTAATATTGCCTCCTCTTTTTTATTATTTAATATTAAGCAATAAATTCTAAATTTTTCCAAATAATTATCTTTTATTTCTTTATTTATAAATTCCGCCTTATTACATCCTTCTGAAATATTAGCTGACGAAATATAATGATCGACTAAGTATTTTATTAATTTTGATTTTCCGTCAAATTCTAAATTTTTGTTCAAGAAATTCTCAATTATTTCTATTTTATTATTTTTAATTAACCAATCTATTTTTATTTTTAAAAATTCTTTTTGAGTTAGGTTTTTTTGTGGTGAATAAGAATAAGTTAAAATTGTATTTAAAAATATTTCTTCTGAAAACTTTGACAATTTTATTTTTTCTATTCTTTTTAATGACTGTTTTATTAATTCTCCATTTGTACGCATCCACATTTCCAAACTTAGATCATTTTGTCCAGGGTCATACAGTCCAACTAATTTTACGTTGGTATCTTCACTTTGAGTCTCTGAAATTTTAATAGGTTCTTTTTGGTTTTGATTTAGTTTAGAAATATCAATTTTGGGTTCCTGGATTAATTTTTCCTGAATTTTATTATTTTCAGACTTTGGTTTGTTTTTATTATTCCAAATATCAATAGATTTTTCCTCTGCAAGAATATTTTGAAAAAAAAATAAACTTATAATAAGAAATTTAAGAAATTTTCTATTTGAGCTTAATAATTTGATTGGTAACATCTTCTTTTGTTTCACTTTGTGGAGATGGAAAATCTATCTTATCAACTAAGTAGAACGCTAAACTTATAAAAACAATAATTACTAAACCTTTTATGGCTATACCAAAAAAGGATGAATTATTTTTTGATCTTAAATTTAATCTTGGTTGCATAGTTGTTAAAATATATTTAAACTCGGAAATTAAGACAAATTTGTGATAAATCAAATTAAAATTTGGGTATAAATTGAAAAAAAACCTTGTATTAACTGGAATGATGGGTGTTGGTAAATCTTCCATTGGTAAAGACTTGTCCTACAAGCTTAATATGGAATTTAAAGATATGGACTCCATAATAGAAAAAAAACTTTCACTATCTATAAGTGAAGTATTTAAGAAAAAAGGTGAAAAATTTTTTAGAGATATAGAGGAAAAAGAAACTATAAATCATTTGAATGAAAAAAAAGTTGTTATAGCTCTTGGTGGTGGAGCTTTTATGAATGAAAAAATTAGAGAAGAGACAAGCAAAAAAGGTATTTCATTTTGGTTAGATCTAGAATCGAAGGCCATTTTTCAAAGAATTAAAGTTAACATGAAAAGGCCGCTATTGAATAATATTACTTCAGAAAGTGAAATTGAAAAAATTTGTAAGTCTAGAGAAACAATTTACTCACTTTCTGACTTCAGGATAGATTGTAATTCTAAAAATAGAAGTCAAATAATAGAGGAAATTTATAATATTTATGAAAGTAAATAAAATTTATGTGAAAAGTAAAAATACCCACTATACAATTATTATTGGTAAAGGATTATTAGGAATATTAAAAAAGCAATTAAATAAATTATGCCCCCGAACAAAAAAAGTAGGATTAATTTTAGATAAAAATATTCCAAACCATTTTAAGATAAAAATTAAAAAGCAACTTAAGAAATACAATCTTTATGTTTATGAATTTCTTCCAAATGAAAAATTAAAATCATTTAAAAAAGCAAATAGTCTGTTAGAAAGTCTAATCAAAAAATAATCTTAGTAGGAATGATACAATCATAACTGTAGGTGGAGGAATAATAGGTGATTTTGGAAGCTTTGTTGCAAGTATTTACAAAAGAGGAATTAATTTAATAAGTATTCCTTCCACACTTTTGGCACAAGTTGACTCATCAATTGGAGGTAAAACTGGTGTAAATTCAGCAGGTGGTAAAAATCTTATTGGGACATTTTATCAACCAAAATTAGTTTTAAGCGATTTAACACTTTTAAAAAGTTTATCAAAGAGAAATTTAGTCTGTGGTTTTGCTGAAATTTTAAAACATTCAATAATAAAAGATAGTAAATTTTTTAATAAATTAGACAGGGACAAAAATAAGATTTTTGAAAACTTTAATTTCAATATTTTGGCAGAGATAATATTTAAAAGTTGTAAGATCAAATTATCTTTTGTTAATAAAGATGAAAAGGAACAAAATGATAGAATGATACTAAATTTTGGTCATACTTTTGCTCACGGAATTGAAGCGGCAAATAAGTACTCTGGAAAAATTAATCATGGAGAAGCTGTTTTGATTGGAATGATTTTAGCTACCAGACTCTCCTTTATTAAAAAAGTTTGTTCTAAACAAACATTAGATAAAATAGAAAAACTTTATTTAAATCAAAAACTACTTAAAAAGTTTTTAAACTTTTTAGATAAAAACAACTTAAATAAAATAGTTAATTTTATGGAAGTTGATAAAAAAAATTATGATAAAAAAATTAATCTAATACTTCTTAAAAGAATAGGTAAAACAACAAAGCCAGGTCAATATAGATTTAGTCCCAAAGAGATGAAAAGCGTTTTAAGAAAAATTATAAGATTTTAATTTCTAGGGAGTGAATTTTTGTTTCGATCTCATCTTTAAGAATACCTGTTATTTTTTTGTGTGAATCTATTCGGTTCAACTTTTTAAGAACTTCAGACTGTATAATTATTTTCAAATGTGTTTTGCTTTTATTAAATGATTTATGGTGTTTATGTAAATGTGTATTATCAATAATATCGATATTACAATCTGGTATATTTTTAATAATTTTTTCTTTGACTATTTCTATTAAACTTTTCATTAAAGCAACATTGTACTATATAATTAAAATTTATTATGAAAAATATTTGTGACTGGAGTAAATGTAACAAAATAGGTATGTATAAAGCTCCGGTAGAAAAAGATAACAGTAAAAAATTTAGATTACTTTGTTTAGAACATATCAAAGAGTTCAATAAAAGCTGGAACTATTTTGCTGATATGAATAATGAGGAAATTGAAAATTTCGTAAAGTCTGACCTTACATGGCATAAGCCTACAAAAAGTTTTGGATCGTCTGAAAACTTTTTTAGAATATTGTGGCTTAATGCTTTGGATGACAAGACTGGAATTTTTAAAAATTCTGACTTTAGAAGGTTTGAAAAATCCAATTTGACAGTTAAAGATAAAGAAGCCTTTAAAATTTTAGGCCTGAAAAGTGATACAAATTGGTCTGATATTCAAAAAAAATTTAAAATACTTGTAAAGAAGTACCATCCTGATAAAAACCGTGGAAGTAAAAAATTTGAGGATATTTTAAAAAAAATTACTTTGGCATATAGCCAACTTAGAGCGAGCATGAATAAATGAACTTAGAAAATAAAAAACCAGACATAAAAATTTCTGTAAGGCAAACCTTTGGGATAGATACTGAAATGGAAGTAGATAGTTTTTCAGAAAAAAATCCATATGTGCCTGAAATAGATGAAAACTATAAATTCGATAGAGATACAACTCTAGCAATACTATCAGGTTTTGCATTTAATAAACGAGTTTTGATACAAGGTTACCATGGTACTGGAAAGTCTACACACATAGAGCAAGTAGCATCAAGATTAAATTGGCCATGCGTTAGAGTAAACCTTGATAGTCACATAAGCAGAATAGATTTGATTGGTAAAGATGCAATCGTAATTAAAGATGGAAAACAAATTACAGAATTTAAAGAGGGAGTTCTGCCTTGGTCTGTGCAAAATCCTGTTGCTTTAGTTTTTGATGAATACGATGCAGGCAGACCTGACGTAATGTTCGTCATACAGAGAATTTTGGAAAGCGATGGAAAACTTACGCTTTTAGATAAAAATAAAGTTATTAATCAAAACAAATTTTTTAGAATGTTTGCAACAACAAATACAGTTGGTCTAGGGGATACTACGGGTCTTTATCATGGAACCCAACAAATTAATCAAGGCCAAATGGATCGTTGGAATATTGTTACTACATTAAACTATCTTAAAACAGAAAAAGAATTAGAGATAATTTTAGCAAAAAATAAAGCTCTTAATAATTCAAAAGGTAAAGAAAAAGTTCTCAAAATGATAAAAGTAGCTGATCTAACTAGAAATGGTTTTGTTAATGGTGACATATCCACTGTAATGAGTCCCAGAACCGTCCTTCATTGGGCAGAAAATTCAGAAATATTTAAAGATATTGGATACGCATTCAGAGTAACTTTTTTAAATAAATGTGATGAGTTAGAAAGAAAAATTGTTGCCGAGTATTATCAAAGATGTTTCGGCGAGGACCTTCCAGAATCATCAGTTAACGTTAAAATTGTTTGAAATGCAAAAAAAAGAGAGTCGTTTAGAGTTTTTTAAAAGCGCAATAATTTCAACAGTTAAATCGATCTCCAAAAAGAAAAACTGTGAGATAAAATTTGGCAAATCTACAAATCAAACAAGCAGTGAAAAATTTATAAATTTACCTGAAATAAATAAACTGGAAAGTTTAAATGACTTTTTATTATTTAGGGCAAAAGCGGACTCTGAGGCTCTAAGACTAAAGTATAGTGATAAAGATATTTTTGAGCGTCACAAACCAAAAGGGGAAATGTCTCAAAAACTTTATCAAATTGCTGAAAAGATAAGATATGAGAAGATTGGAAGTGAAGATTTTGAAGGGGTTAAAAAAAACTTATTTATTCAATACAGAGAAAATCAATTAAAATTAAAGTCAAGCAAAAACAAACTTGATGAGTCTTTTGACAGTTATCTTAAAAACTTATTTTTCAATATAAAAGAGCCAAAAAAATCTAGAGTAAATTTTGCTAAAAAATTTAAGCAGAATCTTAATTTTCTTAAAGATAATTTAAATGATCAAGGCAAATTTAATGAGAAGATTTCTGAAATAATATCAGAATTAAATATCGACGATAAAGAATTTAGTGAAGATAGAGAAGAAAGTGACAAAAATCTAAAAAATCCTGAAAACCAAGAAACCAAAGATAAGGCTGATGGACAAATTGCTGAAAAGGAGAATGAGCAAGAGCTCTCTATTGACTCAAGACCTCCAGATACAAAAGATTTATTAGGTGAAGATGAAAAAAGTATTGAGGAAATTGATGAGACAGGAGAAAAGACAAATATTAGGCCAAAATCGATATTTTCCGAAAAAGGAAGAAAATATAAAATTTATACTGATCAATTTGATGAAGTTATAAAAGCTGAGAATTTAGAAACTAAAGAGGAGTTAGAAAGACTTCGATCGACTCTAGATCAACAACTTTTACAGCTGAAAAGTTTTGTATCAAAGTTGGCAAATAAACTACAAAGGAAGCTTTTAGCTAAACAAAATAGATCTTGGGATTTTGATTTAGAGGAAGGCTTGTTAGACTCATCAAAACTTACAAGATTGATTATAGATCCATTAAACTCTTTATCTTTTAAAAAGGAAAAAGAAACCGACTTTAAAGATACACTTGTAACTATATTAATAGATAACTCTGGCTCAATGAGAGGAAAACCTATTTCAGTAGCAGCAGTATGTGCGGACATATTATCAAGGACTTTAGAAAGGTGTTCAGTAAAGGTTGAGGTTTTAGGTTTTACAACAAAACATTGGAAAGGTGGTTCGAGCAGAGAAAAATGGATAAGTAATGAGAAACCAAAATTTCCAGGAAGATTAAATGATCTTAGACATATAATTTATAAATCTGCAGACACACCTTGGCGTCAATCAAAGAATAATATTGGTTTAATGCTCAAGGAGGGTTTGTTAAAAGAAAATATCGATGGTGAGGCTTTGAGGTGGACCTTAAATAAAATGAAGAAACGAAAAGAAGAGAGAAAAATATTAATGGTTATATCGGATGGAGCACCAGTTGACGACTCAACTTTATCAACTAATGCGAACGATTATCTTGAAATTGATTTAAAAAATACAGTTAATGCAATTGAAAAACTTTCATCTATTGAGTTATTAGCAATCGGAATAGGTCATGATGTAACTCGTTACTATAACAAAGCTATAAAAATAACTGATGTTCATGATCTTGGTGATGCAATGATAAATCAATTAACAGATTTGTTCTCTAGTAAAAAAATTATTCACTAAAAAGGCTTTCCAGATAAGTGGATCTCATCTGGAATAGTTTTATTTAGTAGAAGTCTAAAAGGTATAAGCATTATTAAAGATATTAAAACTTTTACGATAAAATCTCCCATAGCTAAAGTTATCCATGGAACATCCGTATTATAAAAAGATATAGAAAAGAATAAAAATGTATCAATTAATGATCCCAATAAAGATGAAGATAAGGGAGCTATAAACCATATTTTTTTTCTTAATAAGTCAAAAACCCTTACATCCAATAATTGAGCGACTAGAAATGCAGCACCGGATCCTATTGCAATTCTAATTGAAATAAAGTCTTCAAAATTTGTGGAAAAATATAATGTTAATATAATACCTATAAAAAAACCAAAGTAGACGACTCGTCTAGCAATTATTTTTCCATATTTTCTATTAGCAAGGTCTGTTATTAAAAATGTAATTGGATATGTAAAAGCTGCGTAGGTTAAAATATTTTCTAGTCCAAGATAATTCACAGGAAATTGAACTAAAAAATTAGAAATAGCTACTATACCAGCCATACAAGTAGCTAAAGTATAAAAAAATTTAGATCTGAGCATAATTTACTAAACTGCTTTTAATACAATTTTATTTCTCAGTTTTTTTGCTCTTTTTGAGAGTTTATAAGCCTTTGCAGATGTAAGAAATTTGTCAATTCCACCTTTGAAATCTACTGTTCTAAGTGCAGCATTTGAAACCTTAAGAGTAACATTCTTTTTTAAAATATCACTTTTAAATCTTATTTTTTTTACACTAGGATTAAATTTCCTTTTAGTTTTATTGTTAGCATGGCTAACGTTATGCCCTTTAAGAGGTCCTTTTCCAGTGAGTTCACATTTATTACTCATAAATTATACATTTGGTATATAATTCGACATGAACATTTTATCAAGTAAATATATGTCTATTGACAATGTTTGTACCAAAGAATAATAAACTTAATGGATTTTTTCCTACCAGTAGCACAAGTTCAAGTAAGTATACTAGTAATTCTATTGCTTAGCTTTTTAGTCGGTATTATATCTGGTCTTTTTGGTATCGGGGGTGGTTTTCTCATGACACCAGTTTTAATTTTTTTAGGAATTCCTCCAACTTATGCTGTGGCTAATGAAGCTAATAATATACTAGGCACGTCAGTATCTGGAGCCCTTCACCATTGGTTTAGAAAAACCCTTGATTATAAAATGGGAATAACAATTGTTGCTGGTGGAGTAGTTGGTACTGGTGTTGGAATGTTAATCTTTGCTTACCTAAGAGAAAAAGGAGTTATTAATGTTAGTATTACTTTGGCTTATATTTATGTTTTGGTTGTCATTGGCACACTAATGTTTGCGAAAGGTTATAAAGAATTAACAGATCTAAGAAAAAAGACTGTTGTTAAAAGGAAAGCTCACGATCACTATTGGATACATGGTCTCCCATTTAGAATGAAGTTTCATAAATCCAGACTTTATGAAAGTGCGATAGTTCCAATAATGTTAGGATTTATTGTTGGGATATTTGCATCAATTATGGGTGTAGGAGGAGCTTTTTTAATGGTTCCAGCGATGATTTATATTATTGGGGTTCCAACTAAATTAGTTCCGGGTACATCTTTATTTGTAACAATTTTTATTACAGGTTTAGTAGTTATTGTTCACGCTCTTAAATTTCAGACTATAGACTTCATATTAGTTTTTATTTTACTTACTGGTTCTATAGTTGGCTTACATATTGGTCTTAAAATTTCTCAAAAATTAAATGCCTCAGAGTATAAAACTTTATTAGCAATTTTACTTCTTGCTGTTGGTGTTATTATGGGAATAGAAACTTTTGTAATTGAAAAAGGATCAAGTTTGTTTGCTTCTAATAAAACTGGTGCAATAGATAACAAACTTTCTGAAGTAATTTTATCTCTTTCAACAAATAATCCTATAGCTTATGGTTTTTTATCTATTATAATTGTTGTGCTAGTGGGAATTTCATTTTCTTATGCAAGGGAACTCTTCCACTATATTAAATTCGATCTCGATAAAAAAAAATATAATTTTTTTAAATAATTAATTCAAAGAGGAACCTACAGCCTCGTTTATATTAGCGAAACCTTTACTTTTCAAAATTTGAATTAAATCTTTTTTGATCTCTTTTACAATATTAGGGCCTTTATAAATTAGACCTGTATATAATTGAACCGCTGATGCACCTGCAGCAATCTTTTCAAAGGCAGATTGTCCTGAGTCAACCCCTCCAACACCGATAATTGGTATTTTTCCATTTAGCTCTTTATAAAATTTTTTTACAAATTCAGTTGATAGTTCCTTAATAGGCTTTCCGGATAATCCGCCAATCTCCTTACTATTCACATCAATCAAACTTTCTCTATTTTTATTGCTGGTATTTGTTAAAATAATACCATCAATTTTGTACTCTAAAATTAAATTTACTATTCCTGAGATTTGAGAATCTTCCAAATCAGGTGATATTTTTAATAAAAAAGACTTTTTAAAATTACTTTTTTCTCTTATTTCATTAATTTTTGAGAGTAGATTTTTTAAATCGTTTTCATTATGAAAATCTCTGAGACCTTTGGTATTAGGTGAAGAAATATTTATTGTTATGTAATCGCCAATTGGAAAAAAAATTTCAGCACATTTCAAAAAATCATTGGTCATATTGTCTGTGTCTTTATTAGGTCCTATGTTAACTCCTAAAAGGCTTGACGGAATATTAGCTTCTATTCTCTTTCTAATCACATCAGATCCATCATTGTTAAACCCAAGTCTATTTATTAGTGCCTGATCTTTTTCTAATCTAAAAACACGTGGTTTTTCATTTCCAAACTGTTGTTTTGGAGTTACAGTTCCAATCTCAACAAATCCAAAACCGATTTTAAATATTTCATTATAAACCTCTGCGCTTTTATCAAAACCTGCTGCTAGCCCGATTGGATTACTGATTTCTTTTCCGAAAAGGCTAGTATTTAAAATTTCTTCACCTTGAACTGAAAATAAATTGCTTGGTAAGAAATTGAATTTAAGTGATTTAATTGCTAAATCATGTGCTTTTTCTGGATCTAAGTTAAATATAAAAGGTCTTATAAAAGAAAACATTAAAATTATATTTTCAACTTTTTTTCCATTAAATCAATTGTCTCTTTGACCCCAAAAAAGCTGATAAAAAAACCCATTCTTGGACCGTTTTCCTCTCCAAAACAGACCTGATATATTAATTTAAACCAGTCTCTTAAATTTTTACTATAACCATTTTCTTTTCCTGCAGTGTAAATCTTTGTTTGTATTTCCTCTGCTGGGGTATCTTGAGATACTTGCTTTAAAACAGATATTAAATTTTTTAAAGCTTTTTGTTCAGAGTCGTTTGGCTTTTTATATTTTTTCTTTGGTTCAACCTCATCTGTAAAGTAATTAATAGCATAATTTGTGAGTTCGTCTAAAATTTTATGATTTTTTGGATCTAGTTCACTATGGAATTTTTTTATAAATTTCCATAATACTTCTTTGGTTTTTGCATTACTTGATCCAACAATATTCAATAACATTGAAAATGGCATAACTATTTTTTCATTAGGGGGAGAACCGTTATGAATATGCCATACAGGATTTAAAAGTTTTTCTTTTTCTTTTTGGTTTTCATATTTTTCAATCAACGAAAGATATTCGTCGACAGCTTTAGGAACTACATCTGGGTAAAGTTTTTTAGCTCTTTTTGGATTTTGGTACATGTAAAGTGATAAGCTTTCAGGAGAAGCATACCTTAACCACTGTTCGATAGTTATTCCATTTCCTTTTGATTTCGAAATTTTTTCTCCTTTTTCATCTAAAAATAACTCATAAGCAAAACCATTAGGTGGTTGTTTTCCCATTACCTTACAAATTTTACTAGATATTATTGCACTCTCTATAAGATCTTTACCGTACATTTCAAAATCTACATCAAATGCAAACCATCTCATAGCCCAATCTACCTTCCATTGTAATTTACATTTGCCATTCAATATTTCTGTTTTAATTTTTTTTCCATTATTATCAAAGACTAATGTGTTTTTTTTCTTATCCATTTCGATTACTGGTATTTCTAATACTTTTCCTGTTTCTGGACATATTGGTAAAAATGGGCAATATGTTTTTCTTCTTTCACTTCTTAAAGTAGGCAAAATAATATTCATGATATCATCAAATTTTTCTAAAACTCTTATAATTGAGTTATTGAAAGTACCATTTTTATAATTTTGTGTTGAACTTTTAAAAGTAAAAGTGAAATTAAATTTTTTAAGAAATTCTATTAGCATTTTATTGTTGTGTTCACCAAAACTTTCAAATTTCTTAAAAGGGTCAGGAATTTCGGTCAAAGGTTTTCCTAAATTTGCATGTAAAATTTTATCATTTGGTATGTTCTCAGGAACTTTTCTTAAACCGTCCATGTCATCCGAGAAAGTTATTAATTCTGTTTCAATTTTTTTAATATGCTTTAGGGCATTAATCATCATTGAAGTTCGTGATACTTCCCCGAAAGTCCCTATATGTGGAAGACCACTTGGTCCATATCCTGTTTGAAAAATAATTTTATTTTTTTTCTTTATTATACCGTTTCTATCTTTTAAAAGTTTTCGAATTTCAACAAATGGCCAAGAAGATGTTGATTTTAATAGTTCAGATTCAAGCATTACTTAGGTTTATAATAAGTTGAATTTTATTGCTATTTAAATATTGTCCAGATTTTATGGCTTCTAATAAAACTGTTTTTTTTATTATTGGTATTCTGTTGATCATACTAGGCATATTTATGCTGGCGCCTTATGCTATACAACTTATATACAACGAAAAGAGTAGTAGTTTTTTTTCATCTGCAATAATCACTATTGTAATTGGAATTTTGACTGTGCTAACTAGTTTAACAAAAGACAAACAGCTTAACCTAAAGCAAGCATTTCTTTTCTCATCTCTGGCGTGGATTAGTATTGCTCTTTTTGGAAGTGTCCCTTTTATGCTTTCAAGTTTAAATCTTTCTTTTAGTGAGTCCTTTTTTGAGAGTATGTCAGGTATAACTACTACAGGTTCAACTGTAATACTTGATTTAGATACATCACCTAAAAGTATTTTGCTTTGGAGAGCTATAATGCAATGGCTTGGAGGTATAGGTATCATAGTTATGGCTACTACAGTTCTGCCTCTTTTAAAAGTTGGTGGTATGCAACTATTTCAATTAGATACATCTGGAACTGAAAAAATTTTACCGAAAACAGTTGAGATCTCAACTTTGATAATTACAATTTATTTATCACTGACCATTGCTTGTGCATTTTTTTATTGGGCACAAGGAATGAGTATATTTGATAGTATTGCCCATTCATTTACGACTTTGGCTACTGGAGGTTTTTCGACTCACAATGATTCAATCGGTTACTTTAATAGCCCGGGCATTGAGATAACGGCAACAGTTTTTATAATTTTAGGTAGTATACCATTTATTGCCTACCTTAAATTTATTAAGGGTAATAAAAAAATTTTTTTTCAAGATATTCAGGTTAAAGGTTTTATTTATTTATTGATAGGATCTGTTTTTGTAATGTTTTTATATTTATTTTTAAATAATAGTGAATTATCTTTTTTAGATAATTTGAGGATTTCCTCTTTTAATGTTTTGTCTATTTTATCTGGGACTGGATATGTCACCGATGATTTTGGTTTGTGGGGTAAATTTCCATTAATATTTTTTTTATTTTTAATGTTTATTGGTGGTTGTGCTGGTTCTACCACATGTGGGATAAAAATATTTAGATTACAGATACTTTTTATATTTTTAAAAACTCAAATTAAAAAACTGATTTATCCTAATAGTATTTTTTTGGTTAATTATAATAAGCAAAAAATAGAGGATGGTTTTATAAACTCTGTTTTGGTTTTTATTTTTTCATATCTATTTATATTTTTAATAATTTCAATTTTACTATCAATTTCAGGATTAGATTTTTTATCAGCTATATCAGGAGCTGCTACTGCAATATCAAATGTTGGTCCTGGTTTAGGTGAAATGATTGGTCCAAACGGTAACTTTAGTCAAGTTTCTGAAATTTCAAAATGGATATTATCTTTTGCGATGTTGTTAGGAAGATTAGAAATTTTTGCAGTTTTAGTGTTGTTTTTACCGTCTTTCTGGAGAACATAAATTAATCTATAATCAAATTGATGGAGATTTATCAAAAACAGTCATTTAAAGATTCTTTTAAAATTTATTTTGATAAAAGAATGCTTCGTATTCTTTTATTAGGTTCGATAAGTGGTTTTCCGTGGGTAATTATAGGAAGTAGTTTAAGTCTATGGTTAAAAGAGGAAGGACTTAGCAGAAGTACTATTGGATGGGCTGGATTAATATTTGCGGTTTATGCATTTAATTATTTGTGGGCTCCATTAATTGATCGAATAAAAATACCTTGGTTAACAAATAAAGTTGGTCATCGTCGAAGTTGGATAATTATTATGCAATTAGTTATTCTTCTAAGTTTGATTTTTTGGAATTTTGTTGACCCAACTAAAAACTTAGCATTGGTCATCACTGTAGGTTTAATTATTGCTGTAGCTTCTGCAACTCAAGATATAACTGTGGATGCTCTAAGAATTGAACAGATTGGAGAAAATGAAGGTAAGTCGATGCAGGCTGGGGCTGCTATTGCAGTAGTTGGTTGGTGGACTGGATACAAACTTGGTGGAGTAGTTGCATTAAATTCAGCTGAGTACTTTCAAAAACTAGGTTTTGAAAATTATTGGCAAATTACTTTTTTAATTCTTGGCATTATCATTATTGCTTGCAACATAGCTTTAATGTTTGTTCACGAAAAACAAAAAAATGAAAGATTCGAAACACAAAAAAAAACAGACGAAAATATAGAAAACAAATTAGGTAGATCAAATATTCTAACAAAAATTATATCTTGGATAGGTGGAACAGTTGCTGGACCAATTGTAAGCTTTTTCAAGAAAAATGGTTTTAAAATTGCTTTAGGAATACTTTGCTTTGTATTTCTTTTTAAAATTGGTGAAGCTTTTCTTGGGCGTATGTCTATTATATTTTATAAAGA
>CACGHX010000007.1 GCA_902573065.1 uncultured Pelagibacteraceae bacterium
ATAAATTTTGGTGATGTTGAGTTAATAAACAAATGTATACATGAAACAGTTGATAAAAAAAAATATGTGGTAATTCATGGAGACCAGTGGGATGGTGTTATGAAATATGCACCCTGGTTATCTAAAGTGGGTGCCATCGCTTATAATTTCTTATTAAGATTAAATAATTTAGTAAATTTTATTAGAAACATTTTTGGCAAGGAGAAGTGGTCGCTTGCAAAATTTTTAAAAAATAAAGTAAAGAATGCAGTTAAATATATAGGTGATTATGAAAAAACTGTATCAAGCTACGGTAAAAAGAAAAATGTCGACGGAATTATTTGTGGACATATTCATAAAGCTTCAAATCAAAATTTTGATGGAGTGAACTATTTAAATTGTGGTGATTGGGTAGAGAACTGCACTGCTCTTGTAGAGCATCTAGATGGAAAAATGGAAATTATTAAGTGGGATGAAATTAGACAAGAAGTAGTAAATTACAGAACTCAGCTTAAAGAGGTAGTTTAACATTTATGAGAATATTAATTGTTACGGATGCTTGTCCGGAACATGTTTTAAATGGTGTGACCAGATCTTATTCAAGATTAGAAATTGAATTAAAAAAAATGGGTCACAAAGTTAGCTACATTAAACCTACTCAATTTTTCACAGTTCCAATGCCCAAATATAATGAAATCAAATTAGCCATAAATGTATGGAAGGTTGGTAAATTAATTAAAAAAGAAATGATCGAAGCACAAAATAATAATGAACAGTTTAGAATACATATTGCTACAGAGGGACCTTTAGGACTATCAGCTAGAAGATATTTAGGTAGAAATAAGATAAAATTTACTACAAGTTTTCACACTAGATTTGATAAATATCTAAAATTATATCTCCCTATAATACCCGAAAAAATATCCCAAAAATTTTTAAGTAACTTTCACAATAAAGCTGAAAGGGTATTAGTCACTACAGAGTCGATGAAAAAAGAATTAAGCGATATAGGGGTAATTAATGACAAAATGGTTGTTTGGACAAGAGGGGCAGATCATTTAGGAGAACCAAAGAAAATGACATTAAATTACAACAAACCAATTTTTGTTTATGTAGGAAGGATCGCATTGGAAAAAAATATTAAAGATTTTTTAGACCTTGATTTACCAGGTAAAAAAATATTAGTTGGTACAGGCCCCCATTTAAAAAAACTCACAAAAGAGTATCCCGATGCTAAGTTTGTTGGTCAAAAAACGAACGGTGAATTAGCTTCTTATTTTGCATCATCTGACGTTTTTGTTTTTCCATCAAAAACGGAAACATTTGGAATTGTATGTATAGAGTCTTTGATGGCAGGAACACCCGTAGCAGGTTACGCTGATTGCCCAGGTACAATGGATATTTTTAAATTAGCTAATGGAAAATCAATTGGTTGTCTTGATAAAGATTTAAAAAAAGCGGCTTTGACAGCTTTAAAAGCAGATAGAGACAACTGTAAAGAATTTGCTAAACAATTTACTTGGAAGAGATGTGCAGAGATATTTATCAATAACACTGCAGTAAACTAGGACATATCTCCCCTTTAAATTAACCTTACTTCAACTATAATTAATTAATGGATTTACTCTTTATATTAATAGGCGCAGGTCTTGCTATATTTGTTATATTCGTATCTTTTAAAAGCATCGGAGCAGGTATAGCCGCAAAATCAGAAATAAATAGACAAAAAGACAAACTAAAATCAGGTGATAAAGAAGAGGGGATAGAAGACATCACCAATGAAAATATTGAAAAAACTAATGAGCAAGTAAAGATTATAAATCAAATCGATGATCTAATTTTAATTGTAGATAAATTTAAAAATATCAAATTTTTTAATAATAGTGCAAAAAAAAAATTTGGAGAAAATAATTTAAATAAGCACGTGGCTACTTTATTGAGAGTTCCTGATTTACTCCAAAAAATTGATTTAGTACTTTTAAAAAAAGAGACAATTACTATGGATTTAGAATTATCCTCTCCCTCATTTCAGTTCTTTAAAGTTCATCTATTCTCTGGACCGACCTCATATGTCGATGATCCTGACTCAGTTGTTTTATTTCTAAAAGATTTAACTGATATTATAAAAGCGCAAAGGTTCAAATCTGATTTTGTAGCAAACGTTAGCCATGAACTTAAAACGCCTTTAGTTTCTATTAAAGGATTTTTAGAAACTATAAGCGGACATGCGAAAGATGATTTAGAAGCTCAAAAAAAATTCATACCGATAATGCTTGAGCAAGCTGATAGGATGGAAAGCTTAATTAAAGATTTACTTTCATTAAGTAGAATTGAGTTAGAGGAACATATACAGCCTCAAGATAAAGTAAATTTAAAAGAAATTTTAAGTAACGTTGAAGATATCCATCAAAAAAATTTAAAATCTTTTGAATTTAAAAATAATATAAAAGATGATTTCTTTATTAAAGGCGATCATGAAAAATTAATTGAAGTTTTTTCAAATATTATTGATAACAGTATAAAATATTCAGAAAAAAATAAAAAAATTGAGGTTAATTGTAAGCAAGGTAACGGAAAAGTTATAGGAGACTCTTATACCGTGTCCATTAAAGATAATGGTATTGGGATTCCAACTGAACAACTTCCAAGAATTACTGAAAGATTTTTTAGAGTTGATGCCGCTAAAAGTAAAAAAGTTGGTGGCACTGGACTTGGAATGGCGATCGTGAAGCACATTGTTAATCAGCATAGAGGTGAGTTAGAAATAAAAAGCGAGGCTCAAAATGGCACCGAAATAAAGGTCCATTTTTCAAAATTTTAGCAAATATTACAGTTTTATTAAATTTTGTCTTGAGATAGACGGCAAAATAGTTAAAGTTTTAGTATGACTAGATTAATGAATTATATAAGTCTGGTTTTATTAAGTTTAATTTTTACAACTGTTAAAGCAGATGTAAATTTAATTGAGAAAACTTTGCGTTCTCAACCTCTTACAGTTTTTGATCTAGGACTTTTAAGATTAAAAAACGATCTTAAGCAAGCTAAAAACGATTTAGTACTTGAAGTAGATAGTAAAAATGTATCGACAATTTATACTGAAGCTTTATTTTCAAGACGATACGATGGAATTCAATTAATTGTGTCAGCACCGATGAGCACTCATTTAAATGCTAACTCGTACATGGTGGACTCAATTAAATGTAGAAAAATTTTTGAAAAAGTTAAAAATAATCTTTTAAAAGGACAAAATGAGAGCAATATGATTCACTCACAAGCTGCATCTTATTTAAGTGAAGTATTCACCGCTCCAACACAATGGAATGCTTGGAGATATGATAAAGGTTTTACTCAAAAATTAGTTAACTTTGTACAACTAGAAGTTACATTAAAGCCAACTCAATCCTACGCAGTTAAAAATAAAGTAAGACCTTTTAGTTGCGGAGGGTCTTTATCCTCTGATTATGAGCAAATCGAGATAACTAGAAAGTTCAACTAAAAAGTTATCATTTTAATAAATTTGTAACACATCTGTAATATTTAAGAGTCCTCTTAATTCTATGAGTCTTATGTTTGTTAATTAATAAATAAATGAAAGGATAAACAATGAGAAAACTATCAATCGCTTTAGCTTCATTAGTTGCAATGTTAGTTGTAACTTCTGCTCAAGCTAGAGATCAGATTAAAATCGTAGGTTCTTCAACTGTATTCCCGTATGCAACAATCGTTGCTGAAAGATTTGGTTCGTCTGGTAAATTTAAAACACCAGTAATCGAGTCAACAGGAACAGGTGGTGGAGCTAAATTATTCTGTGCCGGAGTTGGTACAGAGCACCCAGACATAACAAATGCATCTAGAGCCATGAAGGCTAAAGAGTATGCGCTATGTCAAAAAAATGGTGTTGAAGAAATCGTAGAGATTACAGTTGGTAACGATGGAATTACCCTAGCGTATTCTAAAGATGCTAAACCAGTAAACTTTACAAAAAAACATTTATGGGCAGCATTAGCAAAAGAAGTTGCTAAAGATGGTGCGTTAGTACCAAATCCATATAAAAATTGGAGTGATATCGACTCATCATTACCAAACTACCCTATCAAAGTTATGGTACCTCCAGGAACATCAGGAACAAGAGATGCTTGGAATTCATTAGTAATGAAAAAAGGTATCGATGATGCTTCTAAAAAAGCTGGCGCTAAATATAAAGCGTTAAGAGAAGATGGTGCGGTAATTGAGGTTGGTGAAAACGACTCACTAATTATCCAAAAATTAGCTGCGGACAAAGAAATGTTCGGTTTCTTTGGTTTCAGTTATTTCTTAGCTGCAAAAGATAAATTGCAAGCTGCAAGCATTGAAGGTGGTCAACCAAGTCTATCTTCGATTCAAGATTACAGTTACGCAGTTGCAAGACCTTTATTCTTCTACGTGAAAAAAGCTCACGTTGGCGTTGTACCTGGCTTACATGAATTCGTAAAAGAGTTCACAAGTAAAAAAGCTATGGGTAATAAAGGTTATTTAACTGATATCGGGCTAGTACCTCTAGATGGCAAGTTATACAAAACATCTAGAACTAACGCTACGAAGTTAGTTAACATGCCTGCTAAGAAGTAGTAGTATCAATTAAACAAAAAGGGGGTATTTTACCCCCTTTTTATCTCTGGAAGCTTTATATGAATTTAATACTTGTAACTTTTATTATTCTCTTAGCTTTCACAAGTTATTATTTCGGTAGAAAAAAAGCTCTAGTTATTCAATCATCACAAAGACTTACGGCATTACCAAAATTTTATGGATATTATTTAGCTGCTTGGTGTGCTGCACCAGCATTAATAATTTTTGCTCTTTGGTCAGTTTTTGAACCATCAATAGTTAAAACATTTATTTTACAAGATTACACTGATCAGAACTTAACTAAAAATGAGCTTCAGCTTATTTACACAAAGGTTAAAGCATTAGCCGCAGGAACTTACACGGGAAATATTACTAATTTTCTAGATGAGTCTGCTAATAAGTACATTCAATTAAAAGGAATAGCTAACAGCGCTAAAGTAGCAATTATTTTAGCAATTTTAATTTTATCTCTGAGTTTTGCATATAGATCTGTTCAGAAAAATGATCGCATGAGAGAACCAGTAGAAATTTTTCTTAAATGGGTGTTATTTGTTGCATCATTAGGCGCAGTTTTAGTTACAATCGGAATAGTTTTTTCACTTTTATTCGAAGCGATTAGGTTTTTTCAAGCAGTAAAAATCTTTGACTTTATATTCGGAACTCATTGGTATCCTGCTAAAACTTTTGTAAGAGATGGCCAACCAGATCCTGAATTAATGAAGGATGCTTTCGGAGCTGTGCCTTTATTTGCTGGAACTTTTTTTATTGCTTTTATTGCAATGTGTGTTGCCATCCCCATAGGTTTGCTGAGCGGGATATATCTATCTGAGTATGCTGGAAGAGGCGTAAGAAAATATGCGAAACCTATTATTGAGATTTTAGCTGGTATTCCAACAGTGGTGTATGGTTTTTTTGCAGCTTTAACCGTCGGTCCTTTTGTCAAAGAAATAGGTAATGCTATGGGTCTAGAAGTTTCAGCGGAGAGCGCTTTAGCTGCAGGAGCAGTTATGGGAGTAATGATAATTCCTTTTATTTCAAGTCTAAGCGATGACGTTATAACAGCAGTACCGCAAAATTTAAGAGATGGAAGTTACGCAATGGGCGCAACAAAATCTGAGACTGTAAAAAAAGTAATTTTTCCAGCAGCCTTACCTGGTATTGTAGGTTCGATACTTTTAGCAGTATCGAGAGCGGTGGGAGAAACAATGATTGTTGTAATGGCCTCAGGACTAGCGGCTAATCTTACAATGAATCCACTTGAGTCAACTTCAACCATTACAGCGCAAATTGTAGTAATTTTAATTGGAGACCAACAATTCGGAGATCCAAAAACTCAATCAGCTTTTGCCTTAGGAATATCTTTATTTATAGTAACTTTATTCTTAAATGTAATCGCTCTTTCAGTTGTTAAAAGATATAGGGAAAAATATGAATAATTATAAGAAAAATTTATTAAAAAAAAGATATAACGCTGAAAGAAGATTTCAATGGTATGGCAAAATAGCTATAGGATTAGCTTTAACCTTTTTAGCAGTTTTTATGTTTCAGATATTTTCAAAAGGTTACTCAGCTTTCCAAAAAACTTGGATAGTAACAGAAGTTCATTATGATAAAGAATTACTTTTAATCGATGCAGAAAGCCCATCAAAAGATGATTTAGAAAATGCAGACTATTATGATGTTGCTTACAAAGCTATGACCTCATTAGATCCTGGACTTCCTGAAGAAGAGGATCGTCAATTGATTCAAATGGTTTCGTATAAATATGAGACAGAAGTAAAAGATCTACTTTTAAAAAATCCAGACTTTCTAGGTAAAATAGTACCCATAAAATTAACAGCTTCTGATGATGTTGATCAAGTTCATAAGGGAAATTATCCAAGAGATATCCCTGAAAAGAATAGAAGAGTAAATGATTATCAGCTGCAGATTTACGATATGCTTAATGAAAGAGGGGATATTTTATCAGAGTTTAACATTAGTTTTTTTACAAGCCCTGATTCAAGAGAGGCAGAACTAGCAGGTATAGCTAGCTCGTTTATGGGAACAGTTTTTAGTATATTAGTATGTTTAGCGTTTTCATTTCCTATTGCAGTGCTAGCAGCAATTTATCTCGAGGAATTTGCACCAAAAAATAAATTTACAGATTTTATAGAAGTAAACATTAACAATTTGGCAGCCGTTCCATCGATAGTATTTGGTTTGCTAGGTCTGGGTATTTTATTAGCAGTTTTTAATTTACCAAGGTCGACACCACTTGTCGGAGGAATTACTCTGTCACTTATGACACTACCAACAATAATTATTGCTGCAAGAGCATCATTAAAAGCTGTACCACCAAGTATAAGAGAAGCTGCTTTAGCGATGGGTGCAAGTAATATGCAAACGACCATGCATCATACTGTTCCACTATCAATGCCCGGAACCTTATCTGGAACGATAATTGGCTTAGCTCAAGCTTTAGGAGAAACAGCCCCTTTAATTTTAATAGGAATGGTTGCTTTTGTGAACACAATACCTGGAACGCCAGTTGATCCTGCTGCAAGTTTACCAGTTCAGATATATATATGGTCAGAAAGTGCTGAGAGGGGTTTCGTTGAAAAAGTATCTGCATGTATTATGGTGCTTCTAGCTTTTTTAATTTTAATGAACTTGGCAGCTCAAATCGTTAGACACAAATTTGAAAAGAAATGGAGTTAAATGAGTAAAATCAAAGCGGAAAATGTAAATGTATATTACGGATCCAAACAGGCATTATTTGATGTCTCTATAGATATTGCAGAAAAAGAAGTTACAGCTCTAATTGGACCATCTGGGTGTGGAAAGTCTACTTTCTTAAGATGCTTGAACAGGATGAACGACGTCATAGAAATTTGTAGAGTTGAAGGCAGTATTAAAATGGACAACCTAGAACTGAATTCAAGAAAGTTAGATGTTGTGAGACTTAGGGAGAACGTTGGTATGGTTTTTCAAAAACCCAATCCATTCCCTAAAACAATTTATGAAAATGTAGCTTATGGTCCTACTATTCACGGTATTGCACAGAGCAAAGAAGAAATGGATCAAATAGTTGAAACAAGTTTGAAAAAAGCTGCCTTGTGGAACGAAGTTAAAGATAGACTTGATGAAATCGGAACTGGTTTATCAGGAGGTCAACAGCAACGACTATGTATTGCTAGAGCTATATCTGTAAGTCCAGAAGTGATTCTTATGGACGAACCATGTTCAGCGCTTGACCCAATAGCAACAGCTCAAATTGAAGAACTTATAGATGATCTTAAAAAAGAGGTCACAATTGTGATAGTTACCCACTCAATGTCACAAGCAGCTAGGGTATCTCAAAAAACAGGTTTCTTTCATTTGGGAAAACTTATAGAATTTGGACCAACAGATAAAATATTTAAAAATCCTGATAATCAGCAAACTCAGGATTATATTACAGGAAGGTTTGGTTAATGAGTGAAAAACCGCACATTGTAAAATCTTACGAAGAGCAACTTCAGTTATTAAAAGATACAATAGTGAAAATGGGAACTGGAGTTGAGAAACAGCTTGAAAACACTATTCAATCTTTAGTTAAAAAAGACATTAGTTTAGCAGAAAAATCTATCAAAGATGACGAATTGACTGATAAATATGAAATAAATATAGAAGAGCAAGTTGTAAATTTGATTGCCTTAAGGCAACCTATGGCAATAGATTTAAGAGAAACAGTTGTTGCCTTAAAAGTTTCTTCAGACTTAGAGAGAATTGGTGATTTAGCAAAAAACATCTCAAAACGATTAACTAAAATTGGAACTGATTTACCTAATGATATTACTAAAAATTTCGAAATAGCTGGTTTAAAAGCATCAAAACAAGTCAATGCAGTTTTAAACTCGTATTTACATAGAGCAAAAGATACAGCAGAAAATGTTTGGAATTCTGATGAAGAAATAGATCAAATGACTAATAGTAATATGGAAGCTGCAGTAAAGCATTTAGAAAAAAATAAAAAAGATATACAAAAAGTAACCCAACTACTTTTCATGCTTAAAAATATTGAGAGGATTGGAGATCATGCAACTAATATTGCAGAGCAAGTTTATTTTCTGATTACAGGAGATTATTTAGAGGGAGACCGACCAAAAGGATAATGAGGGCAAATTTATTCATTGTCGAAGATGAAATGCCCATCGTAACTTTGCTTAAATACAATTTAGAAAAAGAGGGTCACAAAGTTGATTATGCAGTCAATGGAGAAGAAGCTATTAGAAATATAAAGGAGAAAAATCCTGATTTAATTTTATTAGATTGGATGTTGCCGGATATTTCAGGTGTTGAAGTCTGTAAAAATTTGAAAAGAAGCAATCTTCACAAAAATATCCCAATCATTATGTTAACAGCCAAAGGTGAAGAAGAAGACAAACTAAAAGGATTTGAAACAGGAGCTGATGACTACGTAACTAAGCCATTCAGCCAAAAAGAACTTATTGCAAGAGTTAACGCTTTATTAAAGAGATCTAAACCAAGTGTTGCTGCTGATGTTGTAGTATTTGAGGATCTAAAAGTAGATAGAGTTCAACGAAGAGTTTATAGAGCAGATAAGCAAGTTATAGTTGGTCCTACAGAATTTAAACTAATTGATTTTTTAATTAAAAATCCAAAAAGAGTATATTCGCGTGAGCAACTTTTAAATTCCGTATGGGGAGATGATATTTATGTGGAGTCCAGAACTATAGATGTTCATATAAGAAGACTAAGAAAAGCAATAAATATTGATGGCAAGAAAGATCTTATCAGAACAGTAAGATCTGCCGGTTATTCCTTAGATGGTTGAAGATCTTTTGGTTTTGTAAATGATATTAATTTTCCTTTAACTTTTGATAACTTCTCCCAATCATTGAAATTAAAGTTTACTTCAGCAACGGCTGCAGTAGGAAATTTTCTTTTTAAATTTTCAAATTGATCAGAATTTTCTTTAAGACAAATTCGATTTATTAGTTCACTCATTGAAGGTTCATGATTAATTAAAAGTAAAGTTTTATAATTATCACCTGTTTGTTTTAAGATATGAATAATTTCATCCTCACTAGCATGATAAAGTGCTTTTTTTTTAATAATTTTTTTAAAACTTATTTTTTCTGACAATATATTTAATGTTTGCATTGTCCTTTTAGAGGATGAGCAATAAACTAAATCAAATTTTAATTTCTTTTTAATAAAAAATTCACAAATTAATTTTGCTGAATTTACCCCTCTTTTATTCAATGGCCTGTCATGATCATCTAAATTTGGAAAATCCCAACTAGATTTAGCATGTCTCATCGCATATAATTTAAACATATTTTTAATTTAACATTTAAATATGTCGAAAGCATCATTTTCAGAAAACGCTAATATTAGCAATCAACTCATAAACAGAGAATTATCTTGGCTTCAGTTTAATGATCGTGTTTTAGAAGAATCAAAAGATAAAACAAATCCTCTATTTGAAAGAGTAAAATTTTTATCAATCGCAGGTACAAATTTAGATGAATTTTTTATGGTAAGAGTCGCTGGACTTTTTAATCAAATTAAAGATGGTTTTGACGAATTAAGCGCAGATGGATTAACTGCAGAGGATCAATTGAATAGGGTCGTATTAAAAACTAAAGATCTATTAAAGAAGCAAAACGAAGCATTCCTAGAGTTGAAAAAAGAGCTATCGAAAGAAAAAATTTTCATTCGAAAAATGTCAGAACTAAATAAGAAGGATCTTATGTATCTAAGAGAATATTTTCAGGAAACAATTTATCCTATAATAACACCTACTGCCATTGACCCATCACATCCCTTTCCTTTTATACCAAATAAAGGCCAAGCAATTTTATTAAGAATGACAAGAATTAAAAAAAAAAGAGAACTAAATGCAATTATAGTTATACCAAGAGCACTTCCAAAATTTGTATCGCTAAATAATTCTGAAACAATAAATGAATTTGTCACAATTGATGACGTAATTTGTAAATTTGCTAATGAAATATTTCCAGACCATAATATCGAGGCAAGTTTGCAGTTTAAAATAATTAGAGACAGCGAAATTGAAATAGATGATGAAGCTGCTGATCTTGTGAGATATTTTGAAAAAGCAATTAAGAAAAGAAGAAGGGGAAACGTAGTTAAACTCGAAGTAATCACTAATTCAAACAAAAAACTTTTAAATTTTATTTCAAAAAAATTTAAAATGGATGAAGATCATATTTATGAGGTTGAAGGATTGGTTGGAATACAAGATATAGATGAAATTTGTAAAAAGAAAGATCCAAAGTTGAGATTTAAAAAGTTTAATCCTAGAGAAGTTGAAAGATTGAAGGAATTTGATGATAAATTTTTTTCAGCTATAAGAAGTAAAGATTTTGTTGTACACCACCCTTTTGAAACTTTTGATGTAGTAATTCAATTTTTAGAAGCTGCAGCAAAAGATCCCAAAGTTATCGGTATCAAACAAACTTTGTATAGAACCACACCTGACTCTCCTATCGTAAAAGCACTAAGTAGAGCAGCAGAAAACGGAAAAGTTGTTACAGCCGTAATAGAAATAAAAGCTCGATTTGATGAGGAAGCTAATATTGAATTATCTAGGAAACTAGAGAAAGCTGGCGTTCAAATTGTTTACGGATTCGCAAAATATAAAACGCATGCAAAGGCAAGTTTAGTTTTAAGAAAAGAAGGAGCTAAAACGCGAAGCTATGTTCACTTAGGTACAGGAAACTATCATCCAATTAACGCAAAAATTTATACTGACTTATCACTGTTTAGCTCTAATCAAGACTTGGCCAAAGATGTCGAAAAATTTTTCAATTATGTAACTGGTTATGCAAAACCAAAAAAATTGAATAAAATTTTTATGTCTCCATTAAATAGCAGGAATTTTTTTGAAGAAAAAATTGAAAATGAAATTGTAAATGCAAGTAAAGGAAAACCTGCAGAAATATGGGCAAAAATGAATTCTCTTGTAGACCCTGGAATTATTAAGAAATTTTATGAAGCTTCAAACGCAGGAGTAAAAATAAATTTATCAGTAAGAGGAGTGTGTTGCTTAAGACCTGGAATTAAAGGTCAATCTGAAAATATAAAAGTAAAAAGCCTTATTGGCAGATTTTTAGAACACTCAAGAATTTATTGTTTTGCAAATGGTAGCTCTATGCCCTCTCGAGAGAATCAGGTATATATTTCATCTGCAGATTTAATGCCTAGAAATTTAGATAGAAGAATTGAAATTATAATTCCGATAGAAAACAATACTGTGCATGAGCAAATTTTAGATCAAATTATGTTAGCCAACTTTAAAGATAAATCAGAAACATGGTATTTAGATAGCTTAGGAAACTATCATAAAGAACAAGAAAAAGGCTTTTCAGCACATACCTATTTTATGGAAAACTCAAGTTTATCAGGTCGTGGTAAGTCACTTTTAAAAGCTAAACCTCAAAATTTAAGATTGGTGAAATGAAACCAGAATTTAAAAATCTTTTTAAATTTCAGTCTAATAAAAAGTCTAAACAAGCCATAATAGATCTTGGATCAAACTCAGTAAGAATGCTCATATATGACAATTTTAAAATTTCTCCAATTCCAGTTTTTAATGAAAAAGCAGTCTGCAAACTTGGAAAAAATTTAGATAAATCTAAAAAATTAAATCCTGATGGAATTAAAAGTTCTTTAAAAGTTTTAAATAGATTTAAAGAAATTTTAGATATTTCAGACGTTCAAGATTTAGAAATTATTGCTACAGCAGCTTTTAGAGAGGCTACTGATGCAAGTGAATTTTTAAGAGAAATTGAAAAAATATTTAATAAAAAACCACTAGTATTATCTGGCGAGGAAGAAGCAAGAACATCAGCAAACGGTGTAATAATAGGATTTGATGAAGTAGATGGACTAGTTGCGGATTTAGGAGGTGGAAGTTTAGAACTTGCCAGGGTTTCTAAAAATCAAATTATTGAAACAACCTCTTTACCTCTTGGAGTATTAAGACTTAAAAATAATCCTATTATAAAAAAAAAAAGTTTGGGAAAATATGTTAGAAAACTTTTAAGAGATGAAAAATGGCTTTCTAAAAAGAAATTTAAAAATATTTATTTGGTAGGAGGGACTTGGAGATCATTATTTAAATATCATCTCTTTAAAGAAAAACACCCATTACATATTTTACATCAATACAAACTCTCAAAAGATGTAGCAGTTAATTACTTAAATAGGATTTCAAAATTTAATAAATCATCTTTGAAATCACTGGAATATATTACTAAATCTAGAACCCCCTATTTACCTTTTAGCTCTATAATACTTAACGAAATAATTGAAGCAGCAAGCCCCTCAAAAGTTATTTGCTCAATCAGTGGACTGAGAGAGGGGCATATGAATACAATTATAAACCAAGGAGTGAGCGAGGATGAAATTTTCAAATTAAAAACTGATGGTATATCATTTAAAAAAGGGGACTATGGAAAGAGTTTTGAGAAATATTTTAATTTTATTTCACCATTATTTGAAGACAACGAATATTTTAATCGAAGATTACTAACTTTGGCTTGTATCTTAAGTAAAATGGATTGGGGCCTAGGCGCTTTTCAAAAAGCAGAGTTAGTTTTTATGGAAGTATTAAATACTCCATTACTAAAACTAAATCATAAAGATAGGGTAAAAGTTGCATCAGCAAGTTTTTGGAGACATTGTGGCTTAAAATATAACCCGGATTATGAGTTTCTATCCTTATTAAATAACAACGAGATTTTATCCTCAAAGCAAGTGGGATCTGCTTTAAGATTAGCAGAGTCACTTACTAGCATGTCTTCGTTGTTGTTAGATGAATTTAAAATTTATAAACGAAATAAGACTATTTTTTTGAAAATACCTAACAATCATAGTGATATAGTCTCAAAACAAGTAACTAAAAGACTTAAAAACCTGGCAAGAGAGATGAATGTCGACTCTAATATCATTTATTCTTGAAAATTAATAAATCTTTAACTTAATTTAAATATTTTTTTAGCATTTCTATATTATTAATTAATTATGAGACTTCCTTAATATTTATTTTAATTAATTTATTACGTTTCCCTCAAAATACGCTAGGTAAAATTTATCGAGCGTATTTCATTATAAATCAAATATATATCTCTTTATAAGATATAATGTTTAAATTCATAAAACTTTAATAATAATTAAAAAATTTTGTTACTTAGTTTCTTTAAAAGAAGTCTTAACAAGATTTGATGTTTAAATCGTCATTATCCCCGTTAAATCTTGTTAATTCACTACTTTCTCCCTCTTATTTAAGAGAAGGGAGAAAGACAATTTTTTGATATTAATTATTTATAGATGCAGGAGACTTCTCTGCATTTTTCTTAGCAAGCTTTTTTGCTTTTTTTTCTGCAACCTTTTTTTCTAAACCAGCAATTTTAATATTAACTTTTGACAATTTTTTTTCTTTGGCCTTAATTTTATTTTTCAGTCTATCAATTGCTTTTAAAATTTTTGTTTTTTTCTTCTCATTTTTTTTTAGTTTTTTTCCCATTTTTACCTCCAGATTATTAGATGATTAATTTAATCACAGAATTCATAAATCTAAAAGTTAATTTTATACAACCTGTAGTTTACAAATTTTTAATATTTTTTAATTAAACTTATCCGATTGGCAAGTTTTGTATTTTTCAATTTTTCACTAAAAATAACTTTTTAACAATAAATACAGCAATTAACATTCCTACAAGTTCAGCTAAGATATAATAAGGAGTGTTTAAATAACTAATACCAGTAAACGATTCTGTAAAAGTTCTAGCAATCGCAACAGCTGGATTTGCAAAAGAAGTAGACGAAGTAAACCAGTAACCAGCTGTAATATAAAGACCAACACTAGCAGCAACAGCAATTTTTCCTGACTTCATAGAGCCAAAAATTATTATTATAAGCCCTAATGTTGCTATTACTTCAGATGTGAATATGTAAATTCCATCTCTTGATTTAGTAGATAATTCATAAATGTCATGTTCAAAAAAGAAATTGGCTAAACCAACACCAATCAAGCAACCAATCAATTGAGCAATGATATAGTAGGGTAGCAGTTTCTTTTTTAATTTTCCCGTTATTGTCATGGCAATACTTACAAATGGATTAAAGTGAGCTCCTGATACATCAGCAAATACTGTAATAAGCACAAATAAACCTGCTCCTGTTGCTATTGTGTTTGCAATTAACATCACAGCAACGTCATTACTTAAGTTTTCAGCCATTAAACCTGAGCCAACAATTATCATGACTAAAAAACAACTTCCTATAAATTCACCAACAAATATTTTATTCTTCATTTGAGACCCATTCTTTAATCTTATTAGATAATATTTCATAAGTTTCATCAATTACTTTTTCAATCTCTGTATCAGAAGTAGCAGATTTAATTTTTTCAACTGGGTCTTCAATATCCCAATGAATTATATCTTTTTTTTCAGGCCAGACCGGACAGACCTCATTATGGGCATTGTTACAAACTGTTATAACTTGATGAATTTTTATTTTATTTTTTAAAAACTGGTCAAAATTCTTTGAAGAATAATTTGATATATCGAAATTTTTTTTTTCTAAATATTTTTTTATATTAGGGTTTATTTTCCCTGTTGGATTGCTACCTGCGCTAAAAGCTTTAAATTTTAAACTATAATTTTTATTGATCAAAGCTTCTGCAAGAATACTTCTTGCTGAATTGCCTGTGCACACAAACAAAATATTCCTCATAAATCTATATCGAATACTTTATTATACCCGCAAACATTATAGGTATTTGCAATGCAAAGTTTGTAAGTAGCGGTTTATCCTTTGTTATGGTTCCTACAACTGTCCATCCAATAATACCAAGTCCGTGAGGTATCATGCTGTAAGGATAGTAATCTAAATAGAATGCCAATATTCCAAATAAGGTTAAAAACGTACTTGTCCATTTAAGATATTTTATAGTTATTTTATTCATATTTTGTCTCCTGATTGTTATATTAAAGTATTGTTAAGGTTTTATTAAGGAATTACTTAGAAGCTTTAACTTTTTTCTCAATAAATTCTGGAACATCATCTTCTTTATCGATGAGCTCCTCTTTTTGATTTTTAGGCTGGAATGCGTAAAGCACGTGCAATTTACAATAAGAAAATCCTTCAATTGGAGATCTACCGCAGAAATAAAAGCCTTCTTGATCTGGATGACCTATGGGCCATCTGCAATTATTATCACCTAATTCTTCCAATTTTTTTGGATTCTCAGGTTCAAAGTTTTTATCTAAAAGAATTGATTTAAATCTAGATTTTCTACTGATCTGTTTATCGTTTCTATTTTGAACATTTGAAACTTCTTTTTTCTGAGCTACTGATTTTTTATTTGGAGCTCTAGCAGCAAGTTTGAGTCTGTGAGCTTTTCCAATAACAGCGTTCCTTGTAGTATCACCTAGAATCTCTGCTATTTGGCTTGCTGTATGGCCTTTTTCCCACAATTGTCTTAATTTTTCTTCTTTTTCTTGTGTCCAACTCATATTCGAAGAAACTAAATATAGTTTCTAAGTACTAAACTAATACATAATCTAGTAGTATTAAAATAAATTAATTAATAATTAGGTTGTAAAAAAAGTTTTTCACAGAAAAATTATTTTTTGAAGATATAAGACTACGTATGGTTGAAATTAGTAAAAAATATAAACTTAAAAATACTGTAACTTTTGGCTTTGTAAATTGGATTGGGTTGTGGACACTTTACAAAAAAGAGGTTTTAAGATTCCTTATTGTTTGGATTCAAACCCTTTTATCGCCAATAATTTCATCCTTACTGTTTCTTTTAGTTTTAGCACTAGCGATAGGTAACGAAAGAGCAGACGTTTTAGGTTATCCTTTTATTACTTTTTTAGCACCCGGATTAATTGCAATGCAAGTAATACAACAAGCGTTTTCACACTCTTCCTCATCTTTTATGATAGGTAAAATTCAAGGAAACATTGTTGATATTTTATACGCTCCCCTTTCACCAGGTGAAGTTACAACCGCAGTTGTTTTAGCATCTGCAACCAGAAGCTTTATGATTGCCTTCATATCAATAATAATATTTTATTTTTTAGTAGATATTGAAATTAGAAATATTTACGCCGTAATTTTTTTCACCTTAATTTCATCCATTATACTTGGTTGTATTGGCGTAATAGCAGGTTTGTGGGCAGAAAAATTTGACCATATGGCAACAGTAACTAGTTTTATCATTATACCTTTATCGTTCTTATCAGGAACATTTTATTCAATAGAAAGATTACCTCAGATATTACAAACAATAAGCAAATGTAATCCCTTCTTCTATATGATCGATGGTTTCAGATATGGTTTCTTAGAAAAATCAGATGGCTCGATTTTTATTGGATCAATCTATCTTGTAGGACTAGGAATTTTACTTTGGTTCGTGTCTTACTTACTTTATAAAAAAGGATATAAAATAAAGTCTTAAAATGTCTGCATTAGCTAAAAATTACAACAGAAGAAAAATTTCTTTTAAAAGAGGTAAGGGAAGTTTTCTTTATTCTACAAATGGTAAGAAATACCTAGATTTTGTTCAAGGTATTGCGGTTAATTCATTGGGTCATGCAAACCCTTATTTAACTAAAATGATGAATAAACAAGCGAAAAAAGTGTGGCATGTTTCAAATGCATTTTTAATTCCAGAAGGTGAAAAACTTGCAAGAAGATTAAAACAAAAAACTTTTGCAGATTATGTTATTTTTCAAAATAGCGGTGCTGAAGCCACTGAAGTTGCTGTAAAAGTTGCTAGAAGATACTTTTATTCAAAAGGGAAACCTGAAAAAAATAGAATACTTTGTATAAAAAATTCTTTTCACGGTAGAACTTTGGCTGCAATTTTTGCAAGTGGATCTAAGAAAATGACTGAGGGGTTCGGGCCCAAAGTACCAGGGTTTGATCATTTTGACTTTGCTGATCACAAAGGTTTAGAAAAAGCTATTACAAAAAAAACAGCAGCGATAATGTGTGAAACTGCAATGGGTGAATCAGGAATTAAAGTTATACCTGATTGGTGTTTAAAGGGTTTAAGAAAACTCTGTAATAAGAAAAAAATACTCTTAATCCTTGACGAAGTTCAATGTGGAGTAGGTAGATCTGGTAAATTCTTCGCATTTGAACATGCTAAAATAAAGCCTGATATTGTTCCAATAGCCAAAGGTATTGGTGGTGGTTTTCCAATTGGCGCAGTTTTAATGAATAAAAAGGTGGCACCCGCGATGACAGCTGGATCTCATGGAAGTACTTTCGGTGGAAATCCTTTAGCAATGAGCGTTGGAAATGCTGTTATGGATCAAATGTTTAAAAAAGGATTTTTACAAAATGTACAAAAATTATCAAAATATTTTATTAATGAATTAAACCTAATAAAAGAAGATTACCCAGATATAATCAAAGAGGTAAGAGGTATTGGATTATTGATCGGATTACAACTTTTTGAAGATCAGTCAAACTTTATTAAAAAATTAGAATTAAACAAATTACTTACAATAAGAGCAGGAGAAAATGTAGTCAGAATTCTGCCTCCTTTAAATGTTAAAAAACAAGAAATAGATCTTGCGGTAAAAATAATTAGAAAAGTTTGCGAAAATTACAATTAAAAATGAAAAATTTTATTAATATTTCAGATTTATCAAAAAATGATCTTAGAGCTATTATTGATGGTGCTAAAAAAAGAAAATCTGAAAGAGGAAAAATACCTAATTCTCAACCCGATGTAGATTTACCAATAAAAGGTAAAACTATGATTATGCTTTTTGGAAAACCATCTACCAGAACCAGAATATCTTTTGATCTTGCAGTGAAACAATTAGGAGGCTCTTCAATTATTTTAAACCAAGATGAAATTCATTATGGTAAAGGAGATGAAACCATAAAAGATACAGCCAAGGTTCTTTCTCAATACGCAGATATTTTGATGATAAGAACAGACTCGCATAATGATGTTGATGAATTTCAAAAGCATTTAGATATTCCTATTATAAATGGACTAACAGATCTAAGTCACCCGTGCCAAATAATGGCTGACATTTTAACTTTTGAAGAAGCCAAAGGCGATATAAACGGGAAAACTATTGCGTGGCTAGGAGACGGAAATAATGTATCTAATTCTTTTATTGAGGCAGCAACTAAGTTTAAATTTGAACTTAAAATTGCTTGTCCAAAAAAATATCAGCCAAATAAAAAAATAGTAAATGAAGCAAAAAAAAATAATTGTAAACTTTTAATTACAGAAGATCCTTTCGAGGCTGCTAAAGGAGCTGACTGCGTAATGACCGATAAATGGATATCTATGAGCGATAAAGGTGACAAAAAGAAAAAAAAGAAAATTTTAAAAAAGTTTCAGGTTAATAAAAAGTTAATGAACTCAGCAAAAACAGATGCAATATTTATGCACTGTCTTCCAGCAAGTAGAGACGAAGAGGTTACTAGTGAAGTAATGGACGGAAAACAATCTGTAGTTTGGTTACAAGCCTTTAACAGAATTCATGCTCAAAAAAGCATAATTGAGTGGTGTTTAAAATAATTAAGGTTTAGGAAGAGGATTATCACTCAGAGAGTTCATATACAAAATAACTGACGCTCTATCTTTTTCTTTTTTCAATCCTGCAAAAGCCATTTTTGTCCCTTTGATATGAGCCGTAGGTTTTAAAAGATATCCATTCATTTCTTCATAAGACCAAACTTTTCCATGAGCAATTAACGCTTTAGAATATTTATAATCACTTATTGCACCTGATTTTCTACCTAAAACACCATATAAAACTGGACCAATTTTATTTTTTCCACCTTTTGCAACTACGTGACAAGCAGAACATTTTTTAAAAACCGCTTTTCCATGCTCTATATCTCCAAGAGCCAGAAAATCTTTTATATTGAAACTACCAGACCCTGCTGTTGATACTGCAGTTTTTGCAACTGGAGCTTCAACGACATAAGCAGCTTCTTTTGGCTTTTCTACGTAAAAAATCAAATCTGTTACTTTATCAATTCCAAAAACAACAAGAACTGTAAAGATAATTGCAGCTATAATTTTATTTATTTCAAAACCGTTCATAAATTTGATAATTAATTAATTATATATCATGAGTTTATTAAAAAAACTTTAACTAAATTTAACATCATTGCGTCCTTGAGCCGCACAATTTTAAAATGTCAAGAACAGTAATTATTATCCCGTCACGTTTACAAGCTAAAAGGCTTCCAGAGAAACCATTAAAAATTATTAAAGGAAAAGAGATGATTTTGCATGTTTTAAATTTAGCTATTAAATCCGGTGTAGGAGAAGTAGTGGTGGCAACACCAGATAAGAAAATTTTTGAGTTAATTGAAAAAAACGGTGGCAAGTCCTTTTTAACAAATAAAACTCATGAAACAGGAACGGATAGAATTTTCGAAGTATTCGAAAAATATTATTCAAACAAACCCGAATTTGTAATTAATCTTCAAGGAGATATGCCCAATTTAGATCCAAAAGAGATTATATCGCTAAGCAATTATCTAAACAAAAATCTTTGCGATGTTGTTACTTTAGCTGCGTCTATAAAAAATGATGATGAAATTGAAGATAAAAATGTAGTGAAAGTTTTTACAAAAGATGATCTTAAAAAGTCAAATTTTTCTGAAGCTCTAGATTTTCAAAGAAATATTACTTCTAAACAAAATAATTTTATTTATCATCATATTGGGATTTATGGATTTACTAATAAAGCTTTAATAAAGTATGTAAATCTTAAAAGAAGTAAGTTAGAATTAGAAAGAAATTTAGAACAAATGAGAGTGTTAGATAATAATATGAAAATCCATGTTGGACTTGCTAATTCATTACCTTTAAGTGTTGATACAGAAAAAGATTTACAAGAAATTAAAAAAAACATGGAAAACCAATGACCAAGGAAATTGTTGCATTTCAAGGAGAGAAAGGTGCCTATTCACACTTAGCTTGTGAAGAAATATTTCCTCAAGCTACTATCAAAACTTGTGCTACTTTTGAAGAAACTTTTAAGATGGCTTCAGAAGATGAAAATATTAAAATAATGGTTCCAATTGAAAATTCTTTAGCTGGAAGGGTTGCTGATATACATTATTTATTGACAAAATATAAACTTCAAATTTATTCAGAACACTTTCAAAATGTCGAACATAATCTTTTAGTTAAAGAAGGGACTGAATTAAGAGATATAAAATATGTGCGAAGCCATGTTCAAGCTATAGATCAATGTCAAAAAATCATATCTAAAAACAAATTTAAAACTATTATTTCAGCTGATACCGCGGGCTCAGCTAAAGATCTCTCAACAAGTAATGATAAATCAATAGCTGCTATAGCATCTAAATTATCTGCAAAAATTTATAATCTAAAAATCTTAAAATCAAATATCGAGGATGATACCGGAAATGTAACTAGATTTTTAATAATGGGTAAAAAAGTAAATCAACCAGAAAATGTCAAAAATAAAAAATATATTACAAGCTGTATTTTTAGATTAAAAAGTATTCCAGCTGCCCTTTATAAGTGTTTAGGAGGTTTTGCAACTAACCAGGTGAATTTAACAAAATTAGAGAGTTTTTCTGTTAAGAATACATTTGATCAAACAAATTTTTATCTTGATATGGAGGGACATATTGAGGACTCTTCAGTTCAAAAAGCTTTAGAAGAGTTAGGTTTTCATACAGAAAGCTTAGATATTTTAGGTGTTTACGAAGCTGCTGCTTTTAGACAAAAGAAGTAGTCCACAAATTTTAGTAAACATGTCTTGTAGAATTGATTTTTATATTGATATAATAATTTGGAGGCCATTCAGGCGATTTTGATATGTTTAATGTGTCAGGGTGTAACAACAGCAGCACGAACTTTTGAAAGCGGGTTGTTTGGTCTCCTGAAACGATGAACAAAAATAAATCAAAAATTCTGGCACTTAAATACAGGCCGAGTACCTTTAAAGAATTAATAGGTCAGGAAGTAATCTCGGAAACTATTTCAAATGCAATTAAAATGAATAAAACCCCTAATGCCTATCTTTTAACAGGGATTAGAGGTGTTGGAAAAACAACAACTGCTCGATTAATTGCAAAGGCATTGAACTGTTTTAAAAATTTTGAAAAAGATGAAAAGTGCGGTGAAAAAGAAACTTGCCACTGTAGGGAAATAGAAAATTCAAATCATATTGATGTTCTTGAGATGGACGCAGCGTCTAAAACCGGTATTGATGATGTAAGGGAACTTATTGAAAATTCAAAATATAATCCAACTAGTGCAAAATATAAAATATTTATTATAGACGAAGTTCATATGCTTTCTAAACAAGCATTTAACGGTTTATTAAAAACACTAGAGGAACCTCCTGAAAAACTTAAATTTATTTTAGCAACCACTGAAGTTAGAAAAATCCCAATAACAGTTTTGTCGAGATGTCAAAGATTTGATTTGAAAAGAGTAAGTTTAATTGCAATTTCAAAACATTTAAAAGAAATATGCACTATCGAGAAAGGGAATGTAACCGAGCAAGCGCTAAATATAATTTCTAGAGCCTCTGAAGGATCTGTTAGAGATGCTGTCTCTCTTCTTGATAGAACATTAATTCACCAAAGCTTAAAACCTGATCAAGCAATTGATGCTAAAGAAGTAAGAGATATGCTAGGTTTAGTAGATAAATCTAAGTTGATAAATTTACTTGGTTTTGTATTTAAGGGTGATCAAAAAAATACACTAAAGATTTTTAAAGAAATTTTTGATGATGGTTTAGACGGCAAACTATTTTTGAATGATATTCTTGAGATTATATATCTATTAAGTAGAAGAATAAATCTTGGTCCAATTGATAAAGATCTTTTTTTGTCAGAGAACGAGGTAGAATTGATTGAGTTAAATAGTAAAAACTTAAATACTAAAGACCTAGCACTATTTTGGCAATTAACCATTAAAACAATTGAGGATTTAAGAACAGTATCAAGCGAACAATCAGCTTTAGAGATGTACTTAATTCAATTAATGCACATAAAAGATATTGAGGACACTGATACGATTGAAGATTTAACTACGAAAAGTATTAGTGAACAGCCAGTATCAAAAAAAAAAATTGAAGAGAAAAATATCGAGCAAAACTTAATAAATCCGGTTAAACAACAATTAAAAAGCGTCGAACAAATTAAGGTTTTTAATGAAAAAAGCGAAAAAAAAAATAATGAAGTAGCTTCAAATTTTGAAATTAAGTCTTTCACAGATTTAATATTTATGGCTGGTAAGGAAAAAGATGCTGAACTCAAATTTGATTTAGAAAGAAATGTAAAATTAATCAAATTTGAAAATGGAAAAATTGATATTAATTTCAATGAAAAATTAAATAAAAACTTTATTAAAAAATTGTCCCAAAGTTTACTTAAATGGACAAATAAAAGATGGATAATAACTCTAAGTAAAGAAGATGGTGGAAAAACTTTTATGGAAGAAAAAAAGGACGAAAAGAAAAGACTATTAGAAAATGAAAAAAATACAAATTTATACAAAGAAATTTCAAGTATATTTCCAGATGCTGATTTAACCGATGTAAAGGAAGAAAATGACTAATTTTTCAGACATGTTATCAAAGGCAAAAAAAGTTCAGGAACAAATGAAAGAAGTACAAGAAAATATTAAAAAAATTGAAGTTGAGGGTACAGCTGGGGGCAACTTAGTCAAAGTTGTGCTTAAAGGAGATTATGAAATGAAATCAATTATTTTGTCACCGAATGCAAAAAATGAGAAACACGAAATTATTAATGACCTTATAATTGCTGCACATAATGATGCCAAAGAAAAATTAAAAAAGAAAACATCAGAGGAACTTCTAAAAGCAACTGGAGTTTCAAATTTTCCACTAGATTTTAAACTACCGTTTTAAATGAATAATAATATTCCAGAAATAGAAGATTTAATAAAAAAATTCTCAAAACTACCTGGTCTAGGCCCTAAATCTGCTAAAAGAATTATTTTAAAATTAATTAATAATAAAGAAAATATGATTAAGCCTTTAGCTAAAGTTTTAGCTGCGGTTTACAAAAATGTTTCTCGATGTATTGATTGTGGGAATCTCAAAGTTGTAAATCAAAAGTGCATATGTGAAACAGACAATAATAGTTATGATAAAATTTGTGTTGTTGAAAACTTATCTGATATGTGGGTTATTGAGTCTGCCAATATTTACAAAGGATACTTTCATATTCTTGGAGGAACACTGAATTCAGATGAAAAATACGAAAAGAAAAATTTATTAATAGACTCGCTAGTAAAAAGGGTAAAAAAAAATAATTTGAAAGAAGTTATTATTGCTACAAGCGCAACTGTTGAAGGTCAAACCACCGCTCATTATATTGAGGATGTTATAAAAAATAACAAGATTAAAGTATCAAAGTTAGGACAAGGATTGCCAGTTGGAGGAGAAATTGAACAATTAGACGACGGTACTTTGGTTTCTGCTTTCAAAAATAGAGTTCCAGTTTCTAGTGACTAGATTTTTTCTCAAGCCTTTTCTTATGTAATAATGGCTCAGTATAACCCGAAGGTTGAGATCTACCTTTAAAAATTAAGTCACAAGCCGCTGAAAATGCAAATGATTTTTCAAAATTTTGTGACATTGGTAAGTAATTTTTATCTTTCGAATTTTGATGATCAACGATTGCTGCCATCTTTTTTAAAACTTTCATAACCTGTTCTTCTGTACAAATATTATGATGTAACCAGTTTGCCATATGTTGAGATGATATTCTCAAAGTCGCTCTATCTTCCATTAAACCTATATTATTAATATCAGGCACTTTTGAACAACCTACCCCTTGATCGATCCATCTAACAACATAACCTAATATTCCTTGAGCATTATTTTCCAATTCTTTATTAATATCTTCAACCGACCAGTTTGGTCTATCTGCTTTAGGTATCTCGAGAATATTTTTTAGGTCTGCCTTTCCTCTTTCACTTATCTCACCATGTTTTTTAAATACATCTACTTTGTGATAATGAGTTGCGTGAAGTGTTGCTGCTGTCGGCGAAGGTACCCATGCACAATTTGCTCCTGCATTTGGATGATTAATTTTTTGTTGCATCATATCCGACATTCTATCAGGCATTGCCCACATTCCTTTACCGATTTGTGCTTTACCCGAAAAGCCACATGATAAACCAATATCAACATTCCAGTTTTCATAAGAGTTAAGCCAAGTTGATTTTTTCATATCAGCCTTAAAAATCATAGGACCAGCCTCAAAAGATGTATGCATCTCGTCACCAGTTCTATCCAAAAAGCCAGTATTAATAAAAACCACTCTGTCTTTCACTTTCCGTATACATTCTTTTAAATTAACCGTAGTTCTTCTTTCTTCATCCATAATTCCAACTTTAATTGTATTTTTTTTTAAGTTAAGAACTTTCTCAACATTTTCAAAAATTTCATTGGTAAAGTCTACTTCCTCTGGTCCGTGCATTTTTGGTTTAACTATATAAACAGAATTTGTTCTTGAATTTTTTTTATTTTTGAAATCATGTAGTGCACAAAGTGTTGAAAAGAAAGCATCCATAATGCCCTCAGGTATTTCTGAGCCATCTTTTAAAACAATTGCAGGATTCGTCATAAGATGACCAACATTTCTATTAAGTAATAAAGCTCTTCCATGTAAAGTAATCTTTGATCCATCTGGAGATTTATAGACTCTATCTGGGTTAAGTTTTCTTGTGAATTTTTTGTTATTTTTTTGAACTTCTGTTTTTAAATCGCCTTTCATTAAACCAAGCCAATTTCTATAACATTTTACTTTATCTTTTGAATCTACTGCTGCAACGGAGTCTTCATTATCTACTATAGTGGATATAGCAGATTCAATAATTATGTCAGATATACCTGCTTTGTCATTTTTTCCAACAGCGCTTTTGGGATCGATCAATATATCAATGTGTAAATTGTTATTTTTTAAAAGAATTGAGTTTAAATTTTCAGCCTCACCATTAAAACCAACAAATTGATTTTTATTTTTTAGATAAAACTTTTTTTCATTTATGAAAAGAGCTAAATTTTTTTCTTCTAACTTAATTTTTGTAATATCTTTCCAGCTAGCATCAGTAATAGAAAAAATATTATCTAAAAATTCTCTTGAATAATTAATTACCTTTTTTGCTCTTTCATCATCATAGCCCTTGTTTGTTTTCCCAGGTATCACATCGGTGCCATAAAGGGCATCATAAAAACTTCCCCACCGGGCGTTTGCAGCATTTAAGGCATACCTTGCGTTATCTACGGGAACAACTAATTGTGGTCCAGGGATTGATGAGATTTCTTGATCAACATTAGAAGTACTAATTTTAAAATCAGATTTCTCTTCAACGATATACCCAATAGATTTTAAAAAATTAATGTACTCTTTTTTGTCAAAAATAGATTCTTTTTTGGATATATGCCATTCATCTATCTTTTTTTGAATTTCAGCTCTTTTTTGAATTAAACTTTTATTTTTTGGGGCTAACTTATTAACAACCTCGCTAAAGCTATCCCAAAATTTTTTAACATCAACATTTGTACCAGGTATAGCCTCATCATTTATGAATTTTACGAGGTTCTCATCAATACTCAGATTGCTAATATTAATTTTTTCCATTCTAAATAGTACAACAAATTAACAATGTTTTAACAACACTTTATTGACACATTTGAAATTTAATTAAAATAAATATATTATTTTTTTTTAATAATTTATGAGAAATTACCTTGATTTTGAAAAAGAAATTAAAAATCTTGAAGAGGATTTAGATGCTTCCAAAAATCCTTTCGATAAGGAAGGTATCTCAGAGGTTGACACTAAAAAAATTGAAAAAATTCAAGATGAGATTAATGAAAAATTAAGATCAACATATTCAAGCTTAAATAGTTGGCAAAAAGTTCAGGTAGCACGACACGAGGATAGACCTAGAGCAAATTTTTACATAAAAAAAATTTTTTCAAACTTTACACTACTCTCTGGCGACAGACTCTTTGCTGAAGACAAATCAATCATAGCAGGTTTTGGGTTGATAGAAGGAAAATCTGTTTTGATTTTAGGTCAGGAAAAAGGAGACAATTTAAATACAAGGCTCGAAAGAAACTTTGGAATGATGAAACCCGAAGGATACAGAAAATGTATAAGACTTATGAAACTCGCAGACCGATTTAGAATACCTGTAATATCTTTTATCGATACTCCAGGTGCTTATCCTGGAATAGGTGCTGAACAAAGAGGTCAGGCAACTGCTATTGCTAACTCAATAGAATGTTGTATGTCATTAAAAGTTCCGAACATATCCATAATCATTGGGGAGGGAGGATCTGGTGGAGCGATAGCTCTAGCCTCATCAAACAAAGTTATAATGTTAGAGCATTCAATTTATTCTGTAATTTCTCCAGAAGGATGTGCCTCTATTCTTTGGAGAGATCCTACTAAGTCTTTGGAGGCAGCTGAAGCAATGAAATTGACAGCAGATGAATTGTTAAATTTAAAAATTATTGATGAAATTATACCAGAGCCGATAGGTGGAGCTCACAGAGACACAGATCAAATAGCTGACGAAATTAAAAAATCAATTTTAAAAAATTTAGAGGAATTTGAAAATTTATCTGGCGATCAAATTTTTGATCACAGGAAAAATAGATTTTTAAAAATTGGGAGAGACCAAGGTTTTAAGAAATCGACAAACATAGAGTCATTTCAGGGTTTAAGCTATGTCCAGCCAGGATATAATAAGCTTGTTAGATTTTTTAATAAAAATAAAAGTATTTCATTAATTACCCTTGGGGTCTTAGGATTAGCCGCATTTCTTTACTTATTAGTGTAGTAAATTGGCATTAAAATAGATTTTCTCTAATTTATAACGATCAATAGCTTGACATTTATTCTTTAATTCAGTTAAAGAGCCGTATTGGTTTTTTTAAATTATAAAAAAGCTAATATTAAGTTAATAAATAAGGAAGAAAAAAATGAGTCTAAAAGGAAAAGTAAAATGGTTCAATGGAACTAAAGGTTATGGTTTTATTGAAAGAGAAGATAAGGAAAAGGACGTTTTCGTTCATTCTTCAGCAGTAAGAGCAGCTGGTTTAAAACATTTAAACGAAGGTGATGAGCTTACTTTTGATGTAGAGAACGGAGAAAAAGGACCTGCCGCGGTAAATCTACAGAAATCTTAAATCTTAATTACCAGCAAAACAATTAATTGGGACAAAGACTAAGATTTATGTTTTTGTCCCAATAATCAGGGGTTGAATTTAATTTTGAATTTGTTAAAACACCAATATTAATGAAAAGTAGAAATATCATTGCTAAAATACATTCACACTCTCACAGAGTGCACGCTAGGCTTTTGCTTAGCTAAATCTCAACATATTTAAAATACAAATTTATAAATAATTAATATAAAAAGGAGTTATGCAGCAGTAGCTCAGTTGGTTAGAGCACTAGTTTGTGGAACTAGGGGTCGGTGGTTCGAATCCACCCTGCTGTACCAGAAAATGGTAAAAGATAAAAAAACAACACCTTCTAAGGAATTACCTTTAGGTTTTGTAGATAGACAAGAAAAAGAATTATTAATCCGTGATTTTGTAATTTCTAATATTAAAGAAGTTATGATCAAGTACGGTTTTCAATATCTCGAAACACCAAGTTTCGAGTATTCGGATAGTATTGGCAAATTTTTACCAGATAAAGAAAGACCAGACTCCGGGGTATTTTCTTTTAAAGATGAAAATAAGTGGATGTCCCTTCGTTATGATCTCACTGCTCCTTTAGCAAGATATGTTGCAAAAAATTATCTAGAAATACCAAAACCATTCAAACGTTACCAATTAGGCGCCGTTTGGAGAAATGAGAAACCTGGACCAGGAAGATTTAGAGAATTTTTACAATTTGATGCTGACTATGTGGGAACAAAAAATCTCCAGGCAGACGCAGAGCTTTGTGTTTTAATTTCTGAGATATTAGAAAAGTGTGGTTTAGATAAAAAAGATTATACGGTAAAAATTTCATCTAGAAAATTAACAGATAAATTATTCCAAAATTTGAAAATTACATCTAAAGATCAAATCGCAACTACGCTGCGAGCCCTTGATAAAATTGACAGACTTGGTTGGAATGAGGCAAAAAAACTTCTTGGAGAGGGTCGAAAAGATAAATCAGGAGATTATACAAAGGGAGCAAACCTTAGTAATGATCAAATAGAAACAATTGAAACTGCCTTAAAAGATAAAATTCCTGATAATGAAGATATCTTACAGATCATAAAAATATTTGAGGCTTACAATTTTAAAAATTACAAATTTGATCCATCAGTTATAAGGGGACTAGAATATTATACAGGACCAATTTTTGAGGTTAATTTAAATTTTCAAGTAAAAAATTTAAAAGGACAGACTATACAATTTGGATCAATCGGTGGCGGAGGAAGGTATGATAATCTTGTTAGTAACTTTGGTAATTTAGATTGTCCTGCAACTGGGATTTCAATTGGTTTAGACAGACTTGTATTTGCCTTGATGCAGAAAAAAGATTTTCAAATAAAGTCCACACGACCTGTTATTATTTGTATTTTTGATAAGGATAAAATTAAAGAATATGTAGGTATACTAAATAAACTCAGAGCCTCAAATATTAGTTCGGAAATTTATCCAGGCGAGGGCAAGTTAAAAAAGCAAATGGAGTATGCAAACAAGTTAGGATCCCCAGCAGTTATTTTGTACGGTGACAATGAAATAAAATCAGGTAAAGCGACTTTAAAAAATCTAGAAAGTGGAAATGAGAGTTCAGTTAAAATTGAGGAACTAGTAAATGAAATCAAAAAATTACTCTGAAAATATAATAAAAGTATTTAAGAAAGATGGTTTTGTTTTATCAGAACCAGATGTGCTTTTAGATTCAGATTATATTATCGAAAGATCTGGTGAGAATTTTAGGAAGATAATGCTTACTTTCGAAGATGATACTGGGAAAAGCATGTGTTTAAGACCAGATTTGACAGTTGCTTCGTGTATTAAATACTTAAAAGATAACTCCAAAGCAAATTCAAAGATATATTATTCCGGTCAAGCTTATAGAAGATCGAAAAGTTTAAAAAAAGTTGTTAATTATCAATTAGGTTTAGAAATTTTTGGTTCTAAAAATAAATCTTTAGATGATTTAAAAGTTTTAAAAACAATAACTAATTCAATCAATAAAATAAAAATTAAAAATATATCAATTAAAGTTGGAGATGTAAGTTTATTCAAGCAATTAATCGATTCTTTAAAAATACCGGAAAGATGGAGAATGAGATTAAAAAGACACTTTTGGAGGCCAAAATATTTTGAAGATTTACTTAAAAGGCTTGAAACAAATTCTGACGTCGATCCTGCTACAGTTGAATTAGATAAGAAAAAGTTTTTTGAAATGAAGAATATTGATCAGAACAAAGAAGTTGCAAGCAGAAAAGTTTCAGAAATTATATCCAGGTTTGATAGAAAAATTAAAGATCCAAGAGCATTTAAAGAAAATAAAAAAACAGTGAAAATTATAAAAGATTTTTTAAAAATTAATTGTCCATTAGGTAAATTAGAAAAAACATTAAATAATTTTGTTAATAATAATAAATTAAGTAAGAATGTTTTTAATGATCTATCAAGTTTGAAAAATTTATCTAGATTAAATTCCAAAATTATCTTCTCCACTAATTTTGGCAGAGATATCGAATACTATTCTGGAGTAGTATTTGAAATATATAATTCATCAAAAAAAGAAATAGCTAGAGGTGGTAGGTATGATGGTTTATTGAAGAGTCTCGGAGCTGGTAAAAATATTTCAGCAGTAGGTGCTGCAATTAATTTAAATAATTTAAAGACATGAAAAATTTAATAACTATAGGCTTACCAAGCAAAGGGAGATTAAGAGAAGGAGCAATCCAATTTTTCGAAAAAAATAATTTTAAACTTACTTCAAATGGTGGAGATAGAAATTATTTTGCAAAATTTGAAAATTATCCAAATATAAAAATTATATATTTACACGCCAAAGAGATTATACAAAGAATCGGTGATGATACTCTTGATATAGGAATTTCAGGTTTAGATCTTTTGAATGAGTCGGCTGCGAACCTGAAACAAAAAATTGAAGTTAAGAAAAAATTAGATTTTGGTTCAGCTAATGTTGTAGTTGCTATTCCCAATGATTGGATCGATGTTCAAACTGTTGCCGATTTAGAGGAAGTATCTTTCGATTTTAGAGATAAAAAAAATACTAGATTGAGAGTTGCAACAAAGTATCCAAATTTAACTAATAATTTTTTAGTTTCAAGAGGTGTTACGCAGTATAAATTGGTTGCCAGCCTTGGAGCAACAGAAACTTATCCCTTTATCGGTTCATCAGAAATAATTACAGACATAACTTCAACCGGGAAAACTTTGAAAGATAATAATCTTAGAATTTTAAAAGATGGCTTAATTTTAAAATCTCAGGCTTGTCTATTTTACTCAAAAAAAAAGGCTGCTAAACTGCAGCCTTTTTTAAATTCTTTAAAGTGATTGGGATTACATTCCCATACCACCCATACCACCCATTCCACCCATTCCACCAGGAGGCATAGCTGGACCAGAGTCTTTTTCCTCAGGCTTATCAGCAATCATTGCTTCCGTAGTAATTAATAGACCTGCAATAGAAGAAGCATCTTGCAAAGCCGATCTAACAACTTTCATCGGGTCTATAATACCTTTAGAGAACATATCGACATATTGTTCTTCCTGTGCATCAAAACCTTGAGTATGTTTTTTTCCATCCAATAGTTTTCCAACCACAACTGAACCATCTACTCCAGCATTAGCCGCAATCTGTCTTATTGGTGCTTGTAAAGCTTTCTTAATAATATCTACACCAGCTTTTTGATCGTCACCTTTAACTTTAACTTTATCTAATTCCTGTGAAGCATAAAGAAGAGCACATCCGCCACCTACTACTACACCTTCTTCTACCGCAGCTCTTGTGGCATTTAAAGCATCTTCTACTCTGTCTTTTCTTTCTTTTACTTCTACTTCTGTTGCGCCACCAACTTTTATTACGGCAACACCGCCAGCTAGTTTTGCTAATCTCTCTTGAAGTTTTTCTTTATCGTAATCAGAAGTAGTCTCTTCAATTTGTTTTCTAATTTGATTACATCTTGCTTCAATATCTGCTTTCTTACCTGTACCAGCAACTAATGTACTATTTTCTTTGTCAATTTTTACTTTTTTACAAGAACCTAAGTTATTAATTTTAACGTTTTCAAGCTTAGTGCCTAGATCTTCAGATATGACTTGCCCACCAGTTAAAATTGCAATGTCTTCCAACATTTCTTTTCTTCTGTCACCAAAACCGGGAGCTTTTACTGCTACAACTTTTAAACCACCTCTAAGTTTATTTACTACAAGTGTAGCCAAAGCTTCACCTTCTACATCTTCAGAAATTATCATCAAAGGCCTATTAGCTTGAACAACAGATTCTAATAATGGAACCATTGGTTGTAAATTAGTTAATTTTTTCTCATGAAGTAATACTAGTGGGTTGTCTAATTCAGTTGTCATTTTATCTGCGTTTGTAACAAAATAAGGGGATAAGTAACCTCGATCAAATTGCATTCCTTCAACCACATCTAATTCTGTTTGAATTCCTTTTGCTTCCTCAACGGTGATGACACCTTCGTTACCAACTTTCTGCATTGCTTTTGAAATCATATCCCCAATTTCTTTTTCTCCATTTGCGGATATAGTTCCAACTTGAGCAACTTCTTCATTAGCTTTAACTTTTTTTGAAGTTTTCTTTAAGCTTTCAATAACGTTTTCGACTGCTTTATCAATACCTCTTTTAATATCCATAGGATTCATGCCAGCAGTAACATATTTAATTCCTTCACCGACAATAGCTTGTGCCAAAATACTTGCAGTCGTTGTACCATCCCCAGCATTATCATTTGTTTTGCTAGCAACTTCCTTAACCATCTGAGCACCCATATTTTCGAATTTATCCTCAAGCTCGATTTCTTTAGCAACTGTTACTCCATCTTTTGTTGTCCTAGGAGCACCGTAAGATTTATCAATAACCACATTTCTTCCTTTTGGACCAAGTGTCGTTTTGACTGTATTTGCAAGTGTATCTACACCTTTAAGCATTTTAGCTCTGGCTTCATTATTAAATTTTATTATTTTCGGCATTTAAATCTCCTTTTTATATTTATTTACTTTTTGTAATTCCCATAATGTCTGACTCTTTCATTATGCTATATTCTTTTCCATCAATTTTAACTTCTGTTCCAGACCACTTCCCAAACAACACGCGGTCGCCAATTTTAACGTCCATTTTAATGATTTTTCCATCATCAGTTTTTGCACCATTTCCCACGGCTACGACCTCTCCCTCTTGAGGTTTTTCCTTTGCAGTGTCAGGTATAATAATTCCACCTTTAGTTTTTTCTTCACTATCAAGCACTTTTATAAGCACTCTGTCGTGTAGCGGTCTAAATTTCATGAAAACTCCTATAATTTATAATAATGTGGAATATGGTATGTATTTAGAATTTTGCAAGAGTATGATAAAAAAAAATTTATCTAAAAAAAGCTTGAATTTCCTATGAAAATTAAAAAATTAGATCATCTTTCCTCGATTTTTCAAGAATATGATGCATTTATAATCGATTTATGGGGAGTAATGCATAATGGAGTTAGTTTAAACAATTCTGCAGTCAAAGCAGTAAGCGAGTTACAGTCTAATGGAAAAAGAATTGTTTTTTTATCGAATGCGCCTCGGCCTACTAAAAAAGTCGTTGAATTTTTAAAGAAGATGAAAATGGAAGATAGATTTCTAAAGAATGTTTTTACCTCAGGTGAGGCAGCAATAAACTCTCTTAAAAATAATAAATTTGGTTTAAAATTTTATCATCTCGGCCCTAAAAGGGATGAATCATTATTTTCCGATATAAAAATAAATAAAACTACATTAGATAAATGTGACTTTATACTTTGTACTGGACTTTTTGACGAGGAAAGTGAAAATTTACAATTCTATAATGATTTATTAAAAAACTTCACTAAAAAAAAGTTAGTTTGTACCAATCCAGATTTAATTGTTCATAGGGGCGGCGAAGAGGAATATTGTGCAGGAAAAATCGCTGAAATTTTTGAAAGTCTTGGTGGTAAAGTAGTATATTTTGGTAAACCACATAAAGAAGTTTATATCTCGTGTTTAAAATCAGATCAGAAAACTTTAGTGATCGGGGACAATCTAAAAACTGATATTAAAGGAGCTAATAATATGAATTTAGATTCGATATTTATTACAAGTGGAGTGCATAAATCTAAAACAATAGATGAAAAATTTATGGATAAATTATTAGCCGAACATAATGTAACAGCTAAATATTTTCAAAAGGAACTAACCTGGTAGATGAAAATTTATAAAAATTTTAATATTTCAAATAGATTTAAAAACGCAGCTATAGCAATTGGAAATTTTGATGGATTTCACTTAGGGCATCAAAAGGTGATCAAGAAAG
>CACGHX010000008.1 GCA_902573065.1 uncultured Pelagibacteraceae bacterium
AGCCCAATCCCAAGCAGGTGATATCAAAGATTTTGAAATAGAGGGGATGAGTATTGGGGATAGTGCATTGGATTATTTTACGAAGAAAGAATTAAATAATTCTCCTGATATATTTTATTACAAAAATAATACTTTTATGTATTACTTTCTTAATCTGCCTAATTCCCAAACTTACGAGTCTATACAAATCACTGTTAAGCCAGATGATAAAAAGTACACAATTTATAATCTTGATGGTCATATTTTTTACGAGAAAAATATAAAAAAATGTTACGAGAAAATGAATGAAGTAAAAAAAGATATTGACCGTGTTTTTAATATTAAATCGAGATCAGATACTGGAAATCATCCAATGGACAAAACTGGAAAGAGCAAGTATTCAAGAATTGCATATAATTTTCCTTCAGGAGATATTGCTGAAGTCATTTGCTACGATATGAGCAAAAAATTAGAACGAAAAGGAAAAACTGATCGTTTTGCAATAACACTAGGTTCAAATGAATTTCGAAATTTTCTGGCTAATGTTCATTATAAATAAGAAAAAAGTTTACAATTTCACCTATTTATTTTTGAATAGTGTTTAGTTTATTTAACTCAGATAAAAATTCTGGAAGAGCTTTAAATAAATCTGCTTCTAAACCATAATCTGCAATACTAAATATCGGAGCTTCACCGTCTTTGTTGATTGCGACAATTATTTTGCTCTCTTTCATGCCAGCTAAATGCTGAATAGCCCCTGAAATTCCAACTGCAATATATAAATCAGGAACAACTACTTTTCCTGTTTGTCCTACTTGATGATCATTACTTATATAACCAGCATCAACAGCTGCTCGTGATGCACCAACTGCAGCATTTAACTTATCAGCGATATCATTTATGAGTTTGAAATTTTCTCCGCTTTCTAATCCTCTTCCACCAGAAACTACTATTCTTGCAGTTCCAAGTTCAGGTCTTTCTGATTTTGTTTCTTCTCTTTTTACAAATTTAGAAAAATTTGGAACATCAGCTGCATCTACTTTATCAATTTGTGCTGAACCTCCTGTTTTTGGTGCGGGTTCAAATGAAGTAGGTCTAATTGTTACACATCTTTTTTTATCATTACTTTTTACAGTCGCAAAAGCATTTCCTGCATAAATTGGTCTTACAAAAGTATCTGGTGAGTTTACTTTTATAATATCACTCACTTGAGAAGTATCTAGTGCAGCCGCAACCCTTGGCATAAAGTTTTTTCCAAATGTATTTGCTGATGCAACGATATGATCATATTTTTCAGAATGTTTTGTTACAAGCGGGGCTAAGTTTTCCGGCAAATAATTTTGATAATTAGGAGAATCGCAGTGTAAAACTTTTTTAACTAGAGGAACTGCTGCAGCTTCTTTAGCCACATTTTCTGATCCACTACCTGCTACTAAAACATGAACTTCCGGATCAATTTTAGATGCTGCAGTTATTGCATTTAAAGTAAATGGTTTAAGGTTTTTATTATTGTGTTCTGCTATTAATAGTACTGACATTAAATTACCTTCGCCTCGTTTTTAAGTTTACTTACTAATTCTGCAACATTTGCAACTTTAATTCCTGCTTTTCTTTTCGGTGGTTCTTCCACTTTTAACTGCTGAACTCTATTTGTAATATCCACTCCTAAATCTTTCGCAACCATTTGATCAATTGGTTTTTTCTTAGCTTTCATTATGTTTGGAAGAGATGCGTAACGTGGCTCGTTTAATCTAAGGTCACAAGTTACAACAGCTGGTAAATTTACCTCAACAGTTTCTAAACCTTCGTCTATCTCTCTTACAATCTCCATGCTTTTATCTTTCAAAGTCACTTTTGAAGAGAAAGTTGCTTGAGGCCAGTTCAACATTGCTGCAAGCATTTGTCCTGTTTGATTGCAATCGTCATCAATTGCTTGCTTGCCTAAGAAAACCATATCTGGTTTTTCTTTCTCAACTACTTTTTTTAAAATTTTAGCAATACCTAGTGGCTCAATATAAGTATCTGACTTAACATGAATTCCTCTATCTGCACCAACTGCTAATGCTTTTCTAACAGTTTCCTGTGCTTTATCATCGCCGATTGTAACCGCAACAATTTCTTTTACTTTTCCAGACTCTTTAAGTTTAACCGACTCTTCAGTTGCATTATCATCTGGTGGATTGGTTGACATTTTTACGTTGTCTGTATGAACACCAGAGCCATCTTGTTTAACTCTTATCTGAACGTTGTAATCAATAACTCTTTTAACAGCGACTAATATTTTCATTTGGTGCCTGTAGCTTTCATGTTACCTGACAGTGTCATACTCATTTTTCCAGATTTGTGCGATACAATTTTTGTAAAACCTTTTTTGGGACAATAAGTATAGGTATTATCATCAATCATTTTTCCATCTAATTTAGCTTTTGACCATCTAAATGTTAAGCATTTTTTTTCACTACCAATTTTTTTAATTGTAATAGTCTTCTTATAGTCTCTACTTCTATTATTGTAAAAATATGTCGATATAAATTCTCTTTTCTCTCCCTCTTTCCAATTACCTAAAGGAAATTTGCATCCATTTTTTATATAAACTAATCCTCTTTTTTCATATCTACTGTCCATTACTCTTCCTAAACACTGACCGTTATTTGTTTTTGCAAATAATTGGATTTTTGAACCTCTTTTTCTCTCATAAACTTGATGTACTTCACCAGTTCTTTTATTTTTCCAATCCATGGGACCAGTAACTTTAAGTTTACCGCTATGTTGTCTTTCCTTTGCAGTGAACAATTCTAATGGAATAGATCTCTCGTTTGCAAAAGATATTTTTGGTAAAGCCAATATTAGACAAATAAATATTAACTTTTTCATTATGCTCTTAGTAATTTATTTTCTGAGTCGTAGGGAGAGTCTTCAATAATAGAAACTTCATGCATCTTACCCAAAATATCTATCTTGAGTTTTTGTCCTACTTTGGCGTATTCTGGTTTAACCATTCCAAGTGCAATAGATTTATTTAATCTAAAACCATAGTCTCCCCCAGTTGCTCTACCGATTACAGATCCATTTTCATATATAGGATTGTTACCTAGTACATCAGCATCTGAAACTCCGTGAATTTCCATAGTAACCAATTTATTTGAAAAGCCTTTTGCTCTCCATTGATCCAGTGCCGCACGTCCAATAAAATCTCCTTTATTCGGATGGATAAATCTATCTAAACCTGACTCGTATGGTGCATACTCAATTGAAAGTTCTGTTCCCACTAATTTGTAAGATTTTTCAACTCTCAAGCTATTCATTGCTCTGATACCGTAAGGCTTAAGATTAAATTCTTTTCCAGCTTCCATAAGTTTATCAAAAATATGATTTTGATATTCAATTGGATGATGTAATTCCCAACCAAGTTCACCAACAAAATTTACCCTCATCGCATTACAAGGTGCTAAACCAATATTAATATTTTGAGCGCTTAGCCATTTAAATTTTTCATTTGAAAAATCAGTTTTAGATACTTTTTGCATCAGTTGTCTAGCCTTTGGACCAGATACAACAAGCACTCCCATACTATTAGTTAAATTTTCATATTGAACTGACCCATCTTTTGGCATCCATTTGTGTATCCAATCATGATCTAATCTTTGATATGCACCAGCTGAAACTAAATAAAAACTATCTTCAGCTTCTCTCATTATTGTAAATTCAGAATGCACCCCACCTTTTGTATTAAGTGCATGACAAAGATTTATTCTACCAATTTTTTTAGGAAGTTTATTAGCAACAAGTTTATCTAAAAATTCTTCAGCTCCAGGACCTTTAATTCTGCACTTACCAAATGCAGACATGTCTAAAAGTCCTACATTTTCTTTAACGTTCTTGCATTCTTTCTCAACGCTTTTAAACCAATTTGATCTTCTAAATGACCAATCATCTTCTTGCTTTTCTCCATCAGTGGCAAAGAAGTTTGGCCTTTCCCAGCCAAACTTTTGTCCAAAGACTGCTCCAAGTTTTTTCATTCTATCGTAGCAAGGAGCTTGTCTTAATGGTCTCCCGGCTTCACGTTCTTCATCTGGGTAATGCACTGTGAAAACATTTGCGTAAGCTTCTTCATTTTTTTCCATTAGGTAAGATTTTGTTACATATGATCCAAATCTTCTTGGATCTACACCAAGCATATCTATTGTTGGCTCACCATCAATAATCCATTCTGCTAATTGCCAACCAGCCCCACCTGCAGCAGTAATTCCAAAACTATGTCCATCATTAATCCAAAAATTTTTTAATCCCCAGGCTGGTCCTACTAATGGGCTACCATCAGGTGTGTAACAAATTGCACCGTTATAAACTTTTTTAACTCCAACCTCACCAAATGCAGGAACTCTTTTAATGGCTCCTTCAATGTGTGGTGCTAATCTATCTAAATCTTCCTGAAATAATTCGTATTCACTATCTTTTGACGGACCATCTACATAGCAACACGGTGCGCCTTTTTCATATGGACCTAAAATGAAACCACCTGCTTCCTCTCTCATGTACCAAGAGTTATCACTATCTCTTAAAACTCCCATCTCTGGTTTTTTTTCTTTTTGTCTTTTTAAAACTTCTGGGTGTGGTTCTGTAACAATATATTGATGTTCAACTGGTATCGCTGGAATTTCAATGCCAACCATTTCTCCTGTTTGTCTTGCGAAATTTCCGCTGCAAGATACAACATGTTCACATGAAATAGATCCTTTGTCTGTTTCAACTGTCCAACCGTCTTTTGTTTTTTTAATTCCCACAACTGTTGTGTTTCTATAAATTTCTGCTCCATGGTTTCTAGCGCCTGTTGCTAATGCTTGAGTTAAATCTGCAGGTTGGATGTAGCCATCTTCTGGATGTTGAATTGCACCTTCAAGTCCCTCAATGTTACATAGCGGCCAAATATCTTTTACTTGTTCTGGTTTTAAAAATTTTACTTTTACTCCAATTGTTTTTGCAACACCCGCGTACTGATGATACTCGTCCATTCTATCTTTTGTTTGAGCTAAACGTATATTTGACACGACACTGAAACCAACCTTTTTACCTGTTTCTTTTTCTAAAGACTTGTAAAGTTTTACAGCATACCGGTGGAGTTGACCTACAGAGTAACTCATATTAAAAAGTGGAAGTAGACCAGCTGCGTGCCAAGTTGAGCCTGAAGTAAGTTCTTTTCTTTCAACTAAAACTACATCTGACCAACCTTTTTTAGCTAAATGGTATAGTGTGCTTACACCTACAGCACCACCACCTACTACTACAACTTTAGCTTTAGATTTCATGTATCGAGAATATGATATGTTGATATAGATTTAAATGATTAAAATTGGCTATTTTGCCTTAGACCAATAAGAATAACGAGGTTTACTTGCCGGGAATGCATCTTTAACTTCAACGTTTTTAATATCCTTTAAATGCAAAACCCATTTAGTTTTTGCTTTCACACTTTTAGATTGTAATTTATTTTTTTGGTCAATAACTCCAGCTTTAACCAAATTAGATTTATCTTGGACTATTGTTTCTATTAAATCAATTTTTTTAACGATTTTTTCTTTCTCTCTTTGAAATATGTGTTCGACTGGAAACTTTCCGGTTTTTTGTTTTACACCATAACTTAATCCAGTGGATGCAGCAGAATAAGCCAAGTTCCCTTGGGAAGCAGTTGCAGCCGGGCCAAGCATTGGAACAAAAGATGTTTGATAACATCCTGATAATAAAAAAAGCAGGGATAGAGCACCCAGAATAAATTTCATAAGTGTCAGTAACATAAAGTTTTTATTTTAAAAGAAAATTATTAGTGATATTTCGTTACAGGATATTTCTTCACATGAAATGTAAACTTAGAGTTGTGTTGAAATTAAGTTTTAGTCTTTTATTTGATTTGCGAAAATTTTTTGATGGTTTTTTTCTATTCTTGCTTGAAGATTAAGTCCTAGAAGTTGTTTTCTTGTCTTTTCTATTCTCGAATTTATAGCTTTGCAAAAATCTGGATTTTTTATGCAAGGATTCATTTTAGATTTAGTTTTATCTAGTGTTTTAATTTGTTTCTCACTTAGAACGTGTTCTATTGGGGTTTTTCCTGTATGTTTCTTAACTATATGTCTTACTGTTGTTGATGTTACGGTTTCAGACAATTTCCCAGATGCAACTCCCGTGGCTGGACCAACCATGGTTAATGAGCTGGTGTAACAACCTGTTAAGAAAATTCCAAAAAATAGTAGTCCTACAATTTTTTTCATTCCTTATCTCCAATAACGAATCAATCACAAAACTGTGGATAAATATATAGAACTTTAGGTTGTAAATACAACCTATAGTTTATGCTAATTTATTAGTCTTTTTGGTTTTCCTTCGATGCAAGAATTTAAACTTTCGATCATTTGTTCAAAAAAAATAGAATAATTTTCTTCTGTTACATAACCAAGGTGAGGAGTTAACAATGCATTAGGTAAAAATCTCAATTTGTGATCTTGCGGTAAAGGTTCTTTATCATAAACATCTAAACCAGCTCCCGCGATAACATCGTCTTCTAAAGCTTGTATTAAATCCTTTTCATTTATTATTGGGCCTCTTGAGGTATTTATTAAAAAGCAGGTTTTCTTCATCATTTTAAACTCATTTTCAGTAATTAAATTTTTATATCTTTCTCCCAATACAACATGAAGGGATATAATATCTGATTGTCTAATTAATTCTTCCTTACTCATAGGCAAAACTCCAAGTTTATTAGCCTCTGATAAATTTAAATTTTCACTCCATGCAACTACCTGCATACCAAATGCTTTACCAACTTTTGCAACTTGTGAACCTATTTTTCCAAGCCCTATTAATCCTAAAATTTTTCCTTTTAACTCAAATCCAACTGTTGTCTGCCAATACCCCTGGAACATATTGTCTATTTCCTGCTTCATGTTTCTTACTAAACCAAGGATTAAAGCCCATGTAATTTCAGCAGTTGGATTAGAATTTATTTCCGTTCCACAAACAATAATCTTTTTGTTTTTTGTATATTCTAGATCAATTGATTTATTTCTCATGCCACTAGTTAAAATATATTTTAGATTTTTAAGTCCCTCTAATAAAGATTTGGTTAAAGGAGTTCTCTCTCTCATTATGAATAAAGCTTCAAACTTTTCTAATGCTACTATTGCTTCGGCTTCACTTTGAAATGGTTCGTTAAAAATTGTAAATTCAAATTTATCTTTGTATTTATCAACATCAATAAATTCCTCAAAAATATTTTGGTAGTCATCCAAAACAGCAATTCTAATCATTTAATTAAATCTCGACGAGCTATAAGGTAGTAAATCTAAATTTGTTTTTTCATTTGCTAGAATACCTGAAACAACTTTTCCAGTTATCGCTCCTAGTGTCCAACCTAAATGTTGATGACCAAAAGCATAAACAATATTTTTATAGTTTTTAGATGGCCCAATTACTGGAAGAAAGTCTGGTAATGTGGGTCTAAAACCTAACCATTCATCTTCGTGATCTTTTAATTGTGGTAAAAGTTCTTTTGCACATTTAACAATATAATCAATTCTTTTTTTTGAGAGAGGATTGTCTAATCCCCCCAGTTCCACCGTTCCTACAGCTCTAAGACCTTGATTCATTGGGGTTAAACCAAATCCTCGATCTAAAAAAATAACTGGTCTCTTTAAAAGATGTTCCATACCTTTGAAGTGAACATGATAACCGCGCTCAGTATCAAGAGGAATGTTTTCATCAAGCTGATCTGTAAATTTTTTTGAAAAGGCTCCACATGCAATTACAGATTTTTCAAATTTATAATCATTATTTTCTGTTTTAATTACTGTTTCGTCATTATTAGATTGTTTTACTGTTTTCACATTTTCTTTTACGAATTTTCCTCCTCTTTTTAAAAATAATTCAAATATTTTTTTCACGATTTCACCTGGATCTTTGGCGTGATAAGCATAATCATAATAAGCGCCTCCATCAAATACTGGCTTTAAATTTGGCTCTAGATCTAAAATTTCCCTAGTGGTTAATAATTTTTGCTTTACTCCAAAGTCATTTCTAACTTTTATCTCTAATTCTCTACTTTTCATATTTTGATTAGTCCACACGTAAATAATTCCCTTTTTTTCTACTAAGTTTGAAATATCAAACTCTTGGAAAATTTCATCGTATGCATCTAAAGATAAATTTAAAATCTGATGCATATATTTAGCAGTATGCATCATTGATTTTTTATTACAGTTTTTTAAATATCCAAAAAACCAAGGTATCATCTTTGGAACGTAATTCCACTTCAATGCTAGTGGACCGTAGGAACTAAATAACATTTTAGGTACATCGTATAAAACATCGGGTCTATTTAATTGTAAAATTGCGTATGGCGAAAAATGCCCAGCATTACCATAAGAGGCCATACTTCCTGGATCTTTTGGGTCAAAAATTGTTGCGGGAATTTTTTTTTTTAATAATTGAAGGCCAATACAAACCCCTTGTATACCAGCACCAACTATTCCTACTGATTTACAATTATTTGATGACATATAAAATAGTTTTTATGCTAATTCTATCTTTATTAAATGTGGTGAATTGTACTTGATTTTAAGCGTTGCTAGCAACTATTTTTGGACGGCCTTTTTTAGTAACTTTTTCTTTTTCTTTTTCTTTAGCTTCAATTTCTTCAAGTTTAAATTCGTCTTGTGCAGCTTCTAAGCTAGTACTCTCAGTTTTCTTGATATAACCGTTTATATCAGCACCTTCTTCAGTTTTTAAAGTTTCACTAAATAGAATATCTCCTTTAACTACTGCCGAGTTTCCAATCACAATTGTTTTTGCAACAACTTTTCCCTCTAAATGTCCGTAAATTTCAATTTTATCTGTTTCGACTGGTCCAACTATTGAACCTGTTTCTTTAATAACTAAATCGTTTGTGAAAACTGCACCTTTTATTAATCCAGCAATATCAATTGCTCCCGAAGTTCTAAGAGTACCCTCTAAAGAAAAAGTTTCGCTGATTAAAGATCTACCAGTATCGTTTAAAGGTCTAGGTGCACTTGTTTTTTTTGTTCCAAACATTGTTGCGTATATCACCAAATTATTGTGACGATTGCAACAAGAGAAATGTACTATTTTGGGTCATATATTGTATATCTGTAGTTGTATTAACCTAAAGATTGATCTTTGTGTATTTTACAGCTCATTACAATACCTAGGCCAATCATAATGGCCATCATAGAGGAACCGCCATATGACATTATAGGTAAAGGAGCTCCAACTATAGGTATTAATCCCAAAACCATTCCCATATTTACAGCTACATAAATGAAGAAAGCTGTAGCAAAACTGTAACAATATAGTCTACCAAAGCTAGTTCTTAAAGTGTGGCCAATGTTTACTATTCTCCAAGTTATTAAAATATAAATTAGTAATATTGTCATTGAACCAAAAAAACCAAACTCTTCAGAAAATAATGTAAATATAAAATCAGTATGTTTCTCTGGTAAGTAATCAAGATAACTTTGTGAACCATCTAAAAAACCTTTTCCAAACAAACCGCCGGAACCAATGGCTATTTTAGATTGTGTAATTTGATATCCTGCACCCAAAGGATCTCTGGATGGATCTAAAAAAGTTAAAATTCTGGATTTTTGATATGGTTTTAGAAATGAAATGGCTATGGGTGCTGAAAGTAAAAAAAGTCCACCGAGATAAGCAAAAAATTTCATTTTTACACCAGCTAACCAAACGACTATTACTCCACCAACTGCAATTAAAAAAGACGTTCCGAGGTCTGGTTGTGTTATTACTAATATTACTGGGAATAAAAGTGCTAATAAAGGTTGAGCTAGGTACCTAAATTTATTCACATCACCTGAAGAAATCTTATGATAATACTTAGCTAAAAATAATATTAGTCCAATTTTCATTAATTCAGATGGTTGCAGGTTTAAGAAATAAAGATCTAACCATCTTTGAGAACCTGATGATGTTAATCCAACATATTTAACTAAAATTAATAAAAATAAAACTCCTAGATAAAAAATTGTAGCAGAACTATACCAAAAACTTGTTTTTATGAAAGATATAATAAAGAATAATGTAAAAAATATTATAAATCGAATTATATGGCTTTTAGTGTGGTAGGCAAACTCGCCTCCATCAGTAGAATACATTGCAAAAAAACTAATTATACCAATTAAAAAAATACAAATTGTTAAGGTTAGATCTAAAGAAAATATTTTATCCCTTAAAGTCAGATGAGATTGTATTGAGCCAGATCTAAACATCTTCGCCTTTATAATTATCGTGAACTTGTTGTCGCAAAGTATGTCTCTCTAATAATTTTTTAATTACTTTCTTTGCAATTGGTGCTGCAGTTTTACTTCCTGAACCTCCATGTTCTACAACCACACTAATCGAGTATTTTGGTTCATTATATGGAGCAAAAGCAACATAAAGTGAGTGGTCTCTTTGTTCGTAAGGTAAATCTTCATTTTTAATTTCGAGTTCCCTTTGTTTTTCTGTGATCCTTCTTACCTGTGATGTCCCGGTCTTACCCGCAAACATGAATTCTTTTTTACTTAATCTTGATCCATATGATGTTCCACCTGGCTCATTTGTAGCTCCAAAGAATGCATCTTTCACAAAATTTATGTTTTCTTGATTTCTAAATAACGGCTTATAGCCAAAATCGATTGTTGTATCATCAAATTCTTTTGATTGTTCGGTATTAAAAAATTCTTCAAGTGACTTTGGATTTTTCTTTTTTTCAGTAAATAAACTAAATTTACTTTTCTCACCTAAAACTATTCTTGGTTCTACATCATAACCGCCGTTAGCAATTCTTGCTGTCATCAAACAAAGTTGCATTGGTGTTGTTTGCCAATAACCTTGTCCGATACCGCTGTGAAGAGTTTCGCCTAAATACCAAGATTTTCCTATTCTTTGTTTTTTCCATTTTGTATTTGGTACAACACCTATTTTTTCTTCGTTAAAACCCTTAACCATTGTGTCTCCCAATCCAAAAGATCTTGCGGTTTCCGAAAGTCTATCTATACCTAATCTTCTCGCTACTTCATAAAAATATACATCACAAGACTCCTTTATTGCTTTTCGCATATCAACAAATCCATGACCTTTTTTCTTCCAGCAATGGAATTTTTCTCCGTAAAGTTCAATACTTCCGCTACATTGTTGAACCATTTTTGTGTTCACAACATCATTCTCCAATGCACTAATTGCAACCAATCCTTTTATTGTTGATCCTGGTGGATATAATCCTGATATGGCTTTGTTAACTAAAGGTTTATCTCTGTGAGAGATTAATTCTTTCCAATCTTTTGTACTAATACCATGAACAAACTTGTTAGGATCAAAAGTTGGAGAAGAAACCATTGTTATGATATCACCTCTATAAATATCCATTACACATATTGCTCCTGCTTTATCTTTAAGTAAATTTGAGGAAAGGTTTTGAAGTTCCAAATCAAGCGTTGTTTTGTAGCTTTTTCCAATTTTTCCCTTATCAATAGAAACCTCTTTAATTCGTTTTCCAAAAGCATTTACCTCATATCTTTTGTGACCAACATTTCCAATAATTTCTGAGTCTAGTTTGTTCTCTAAACCAGTTTTTCCCACTCTCATACCTGCAGCTTTCATATTTGCTAAGTAATTTTTTTGTTGTAAATCTTTTTTACTTATTTTTGAGACATATCCAATTACATGTGATGATGATTGTTCACGATAAACTCTAGCAACAGATATAATTGGTTCTACACCTTGCAACTCATGTAAAAATAAATTTATCCTTGAGAATTCAGCCCAAGTTAAATTATCTGAGACAATTACAGGATCCCAAGGTTTCTGTGATTTAATTTTTTTTTGAATTTTAGAAACAGCATTATCAGACATTTTTAAAATATTTTTTAATCTAAAAATTAATGCTGAAAGATTTTCAGCGTTTTCAGGTATTAAATGAAGTTGAAAAACTTTTTGATTAGATGCTATTTCTTCACCAAAATAATCTTTTATTACACCGCGTGGAGGGGCGAATCTCCATTCTCTAAATCTATTTTTATCAGATAGAGTTTTATATTTTTTACTCTCATTAATTTGAAGAGAAATTAATCTACCAACAACACCAAAAACAACAACTGCTTTCGCTGCTGTTAATATAAACATTCTTCTTCCTATTAATCTTATTTTACTACTACCGCCAGAGTCGCTAATCATTTCTCCTCGAAAAAGTTATTTTTTTATAGATTTCAAAAAGTCCCCAAAAGAAAGGGTATAAAATAAAAGTAAAAAGTGAATTATAGAAAAATGTAGTGTATTTAATGTCTGCATTTGCAAATTTGTTTAATAAAAAGAAATAAATGAAATTACCTATGATAATAGCTACCACAAAAGTAAACCAGTCGGTGAATAATGAATTTCTAACAGTTGCGGTTCTAACGTAAGCTGCAACTAATGAGACAAATAAATAAGATAATGCACTTGTGCCTAATGGCAAGCTGAGGACGACATCATTTATAAATCCACATATAAATACAAAACCATAACCTAAAATATCTGGATCTCTTAAAATCCAGTAATAAATTATTATAAATTGAAAATTAAATGTAAATATACCCCAGTAATAAAATTGAGTATGAAATTCTGAAATACAAATAAACACAAGTAAGATTAATGGACCAAGTTTAAATAATGTCTCTCTTAAGTTTGATAATACAAGCGCCATTCTATCTTGCCCCGCTATCTTCTTGTTGATCTAAAGCAACACTAACAACACTAATTTGATCTGGATCTGCAAATAATTCTACTAATTTTTTATCATCATTAAGAACTACTTTGCCTATAGCAATGCCTGGAAAAAGGACTCCATCTTTTCCAGAAGTAAAAACTATGCTTTCTTTTTCGCCTAACATAAAATTATCTGGTAAATATTCTAAGTTTGGTTCTCTCTTGCCAACTCCTGACAATATAGCCTGCGTACCTGATGGAGAAACTACAACAGGAATTCTGCTATTAAGATCATTAAGAAGTAAAATTCTTGAGGATACAAAATTTACTTCTACAATTCTTCCAGCTAGGTATCCTTCGTTTAATACTGGCATGCCTAATTTTATACCTGCATTACTACCTTTGTTAATTATTACTGAATTTAAAAAAGGACTATTTTTGTCTAAAATTACTTTTGCATTTACTACTGAATAAGGTGAATTCTTCTCTAAATCTAAAACGTTTTGTAACTCATTATTTTGAGCTTCTAAAAAAGAGCTTTGAAAGTTTTTGCTTTTTAAATCCTCTAATTCTTTACGTAATCTCTCATTTTCTTCATAAGTGAAAATATGTTTTACAAAAAAATCTTTCGATGCTCCTGAAAATTTTATTGGCGAAGATGAGACAGCAGATATTCTATATATACCATCATTAATAATACTACGAAGAATTTTAATAGGCTTGAGATTTGAATTATCTAAAATAAAAATAAATAAAGAAAGTAAAATTAAAGCAAATAAAGAAAACTTTTGTTTTGCTCCTCTTTGTAAAAGAGCCGAACGAATAACTATACCAAAATCATCTCGGCTTGTAGACATGTTTTAAATTCGATAATCTTAGTACTCCGAAAGCATTGTAGAGAATAATTCTTCTTGCTCTAATGCTTTTCCAGTTCCAACAGCTACACAAGATAAAGGGTCATCCGCTATTTGAACGGGTAATCCAGTTTCTTTAGATATTAACTTATCAATATTCTTTAGAAGCGCTCCACCTCCAGTTAAAATCAATCCCATATCAACTAAATCAGCTGATAATTCTGGTGGAGTATTCTCGAGTGCAGTTTTAATACCATTCATCATTACATCTAATGTTGGTTTAAGTGCTGCTGCTGTATCTTCTTCTTTAAGATTTATTTCTCTAGGAGTTCCAGATCTAATATCTCTTCCCTTCATTACATATGTGTTTCCAGATGTAGCAATTGCTGTTCCAATTTCTTTTTTGATTTTTTCTGCGCTTGCTTCACCAATTAACAAATTAAATTTTTGCCTCATATAACTTATAATTGCATGGTCCATTGCATCTCCAGCAACTCTTAATGACTCAGAATAAACTACTCCACCTAAAGACATCACCGCTATTTCTGTAGTTCCACCACCAATATCAACTACCATTGATCCTGTAGCTTCGGATATTGGTAAACCAGCTCCGATTGCGGCAGCGATTGGTTCCTCAATTAATTGAACTTTTCTAGCACCAGCTGCTAATGCTGAGTCTTGAATTGCTTTTCTTTCAACTGGAGTTGATCCAGTTGGAACACAAACTAATATTCTAGGGTTTGCAAATGCATTTTTTTTATGAACTTTTCTAATAAAGTGCTTTATCATTTCCTCTGTGACTACGAAATCAGCAATAACCCCATCTTTAAGTGGTCTTACTGCAGAAATATTTCCAGGGGTTCTTCCCAACATTGTTTTTGCTTCATCACCTACTGCCAAAACAGATTTTTTCCCTTTTTCCTCAATAATTGCTACAACTGAAGGCTCATTCAAAACGACACCTCTACCTTTAACTACAACTAATGTGTTAGCAGTTCCTAGATCTATAGCCATATCTTGTGACCACATTTTTGATATTTTATTTAATCCAAACATTTTATATTCCTCTCACTTTCTCTTGGGCCATTTCTTCTGGCGCAGTTTTTTCTCTTTTAATAATCATTTTATTTAATGCATTTAAATACGCATTTGCAGAAGCAACAAGTGTATCGGTATCGGCTGCTTGACCTACTGTTGTTTTGCCATTTTCTTCAATTCTTACACTTACAGTTGCTTGAGCATCAGTGCCCTCTGTAACAGCATGTACTTGATATAGTTGAAGCTTAACATCATGTGGATATAATTTTTTGATGCATTTAAATATTGCATCGACTGGACCATCACCTGTTTCATTTGCTTTTTTTACATCCCCATAAACTTCTAGTGTCATTTCAGCTTTTTGAGGTTCTCCTGTACCAGCAAAAACTTTAAGAGATTTTAAATTAATTACATTGCTTTCTTTAATCAAACTATCATCTACCAATGCGATTATATCTTCATCGTAAACATGTTTCTTTTTATCAGCTAGAATTTTAAACTTACCAAAAGCAGTTTGAATCACATCATCTGTAACTCCTGCATAACCAAGATCAGAAAGTTTGTCTTTGAATGCATGTCTTCCAGAATGTTTACCCATTACTAAAGAAGTTTTTTTAACACCCACACTCTCTGGTGTCATAATTTCATAAGTATTTCTGTTTTTAAGCATTCCGTCCTGGTGAATTCCAGATTCATGTGCAAAAGCATTTTTACCAACTATAGCTTTGTTAAATTGCACTGGGAAACCAGTGGCATTAGAAACTGTTTTTGATGCTTTGCTTATAAGCTGGGTATTTATTCCAGTTTTGTAAGGCATTAAGTCACTTCTGGTTTTCATTGCCATAACGATCTCCTCTAGGGCTGCATTACCTGCTCTTTCACCAATACCATTTATTGTGCACTCTACTTGTCTTGCACCTGCAGTGACCCCAGCTAAAGAGTTAGCAACTGCTAAACCTAAATCATTATGACAGTGTACTGAAAGAATAGCTTTGTCTATATTTGGAACTTTATTTTTAAGTGTTTCAATAATTTTTTTAAATTCTGATGGGACTGTATAACCAACTGTATCTGGAATATTAATAGTTTTAGCACCAGACTTGATAGCAAGCTCAACGGTTTTACACATAAAATCCATATCAGTTCTTGTACCATCTTCACAAGACCACTCGACATCATCCGTAAATTTCCTTGCGTAGGTTACATGCTCTTTAATAGAGTCAATTACTTGCTCAGGTGTTTTATTTAATTTGTGTTTCATGTGTAAAGAGCTTGTAGAAATAAATGTATGAATTCTAAATCTTTTTGCAGATCTTAATGACTCATAACATGCGTCTATATCTTTTTTTGTATGTCGTGCTAATCCAGCTGGGACTGATTTTTTTAAAATTTTGCTAATTGCTGTTACTGCTTCAAAATCACCTGGTGACGCAATCGGAAAACCTGCTTCGATTACATCAATTCCTAATTCGTCAAAAACTCTAGAAATTTGAATTTTTTCTTCAAGAGACATTGATGCACCTGGAGACTGTTCTCCATCTCGCATCGTAGTATCAAAAATTATTATTCTGTTTTTATCTTCCATTTTTCTTTTTTTTGGTGTCACGCATAATACAATTTATGCGTTAATTTGCAAAATATTTATTTAAAAATTAAAAAATTTCGAACCAGATTGGGTTAATTCTTCGATTTATCGACGAGTTTATTCTTACCAATCCAAGGCATTAAATCTCTTAACTTTTTACCCACTTTTTCAATAGGATGTTTTGCTAATTCCTCTCTCATTTTCAGAAAGTTTTTTTGACCACCTTTGCACTCATCCATCCATTGTTTTGTAAATTTGCCAGATTGAATGTCTTTTAAAACCTCTTTCATTCTCTCTTTTGTTTTTGAGTCTACAATTTTTCTTCCAGAAATATATTCACCATACTCAGCTGTATTAGAAATTGAGTAATTCATATTTGCAATTCCACCTTCGTAGATTAAATCTACAATTAATTTAACCTCATGAAGAGTTTCGAAATATGCCATTTCGGGTGGGTAGCCTGCTTCTGTTAAAGTTTCAAAACCATTTTTAATTAGTTCAACTAAACCACCACATAACACTGTTTGTTCTCCAAATAAATCTGTTTCGCATTCATCTTTGAAAGTTGTTTCTATAATTCCAGATCTTCCTCCCCCGACTGCGCATGCATATGACATAGCTAAATCTCTAGCTTTGCCTGAGCTATCTTTATGAACTGCCATTAGACATGGAACTCCACCACCACGTTGGTATTCACTTCTAACTAAATGTCCAGGACCTTTAGGTGCAACCATAAAAACATCTAAATCTTTTCTTGCTTTAATTAAATCAAAATGAATATTCAAACCGTGAGCAAATGCTAAACTTGTTCCTTCTCTCATTCTTTGCTCTATATGATTTTTATAAATTGATGCTTGAAGTTCATCAGGAGTAAGTACCATGACAACATCTGCCCAAGCAGCAGCATCTGAAAGGGACATTACTTTTAATCCTTCGCTCTCTGCTTTTTTTATACTTGAAGAACCTTCTCGAAGCGCAACAACAACATTTTTTACTCCACTATCTTTTAAATTAAGTGCATGTGCATGCCCCTGGCTTCCATAACCAAAAATTGCAACTTTTTTATCCTTAATTAAATTTGGATCTGCATCTTTTTCATAAAACATTTTCATTTTGTAATTCCTTTATTTAAATATTTCAGCGCCTCTTGTCATTGCGACAGCACCTGTTCTTGATGTGCTAACTAACCCAAGCGGGCCTAGTGTCTCGATTAGTTTGTCAATCTCTCTTCTTAAAGCAGTTACTTGGATAACAAAAGAGTTTTTTGATTTATCTAATACAAAAGAGTTATATTTTTTACATACTTTTTGTGCTTTTTCTCTATTTTTCTTAGAGGAAACAACCTTAAATAAAGCTAACTCTTTAAACAAAATATTTGGGTCGTTTCTTTTAAAATCAGCAACTTTGTGTACAGGTATTAATTTTTTTAATTGTAGTTTAATTTGCTCAATTACTGAAGGAGTACCAGAAGTAACGATAGTTATTCTAGATATATGTTTTTTTTTATCAACCTCAGCTACAGCTAATGATTCTATATTGTAACCTCTGCCGGAAAATAAACCAACGACTCTTGCTAAAACTCCAGCTTCATTATCAACCCAAACTACAATTATGTGGTGCTCAGATTTTCCAAGTTTTCCAGGTTCACTATAAGCTGATTTTGATTTTGGCATTATACTAAAGTCTTACCTTCATCTGATACTTCTTCTTTTTCATCCTCAGGACCTAAAAGCATTTGGTTGTGAGGTTTCCCAGATGGTATCATTGGAAAACAATTCTCAGCTGGATCAACTCTACAGTCAAATATAACTGGTTCTTTTGTATTTATCATTTCGTTTATTTTTTCATCTAATTCATCTGGTTTTGTTGCTTGTATTCCAACACATCCATAAGCCTCTGCTAATTTTACAAAATCTGGTAGAGCTGCGGTATAACTTTCAGAATAATTTTTTTCATGTAAAAGTTCTTGCCATTGTCTAACCATTCCCATGTATTGATTATTTAAAATAAATATTTTAATTGGTAATTTGTACTGCACAGCAGTTGACATTTCTTGCATAGTCATCAAAACAGATGCTTCCCCTGCAATATCGATGACTAGTTTGTCTGGGTGAGCAATTTGAACTCCCACTGCTGCTGGTAAACCGTATCCCATGGTACCAAGTCCACCTGAAGTCATCCATCTGTTTGGTTTATTAAATTTGTAATGTTGAGCAGCCCACATTTGGTGCTGACCTACTTCAGTAGTGATGTAGGTGTCTTGATTTTTTGATAATTCATAAAGTCTTTGAACTGCATACTGTGGTTTTATTACTTCTTTGCTGTTTATGAAGCTTAAAGATTTTTTTTGTCTCCACTTATCTATATCTTTCCACCATTTAGAGATATTTTGTTTATTGGAGTTTAAAAAATCTTTATGTTTTTCTTTTATTCTTTTATTTAAAGCTTTAAGAAAACTTCCAACATCACTAACAACTGCAAGGTCTACTTTTATATTTTTTCCAATAGATGATGGATCTATATCCACATGAATTTTTTTTGATTTTGGTGAAAACTCATCTACTTTTCCAGTAATTCTGTCATCAAACCTTGCTCCTATGTTTATCATCAGGTCACAACTATACATAGAATTGTTTGCTTCATATGTTCCGTGCATTCCCAACATTCCTAAAAATAAAGGATCGTCGCCAGGATAGGCGCCAAGACCTTGTAAAGTAGATGTTATTGGGAAACCGGTTGTTGAAACAAGTTCCCTTAATGATTTACTTGCCTCAGGACCTGAATTAATTACGCCTCCACCAGTATAGAAAATTGGTTTTGATGATTTTTTCATCAAATTTATAACTTTATCTAAATCACTGGAACTTATTTTTCCATTTGGTTTAGATTTCCCGTTCAGTTTTTTTTTATTTGAATTTTTTAAAACAAAATTTGTTTTTTTAAATTGAATATCTTTTGGTATATCGACTAAAACTGGTCCAGGTCTACCAGTTGTTGCAACCTCAAATGCTAAATCCATAATTTTAGCTAAATCATTTACATCTTTAACTAACCAATTATGTTTTGTACAAGGTCGCGTAATTCCAGTCGTATCACATTCTTGAAATGCATCTGTTCCAATTAAATGAGTTGGAACCTGACCACTAATGCAAACTAAAGGAACTGAGTCCATATAAGCATCTGTTAGAGCAGTAACAGCGTTTGTCGCTCCAGGTCCAGAGGTAACTAATAAAACTCCAGGCTTTCCAGATGAACGTGCATATCCCTCTGCAGCATGTCCTGCGCCTTGTTCGTGACGAGCTAAAATATGTTTTATAGTTTTATGATTTTTTAATTCATCATAAATTGGTAGAACAGCACCACCTGGATAACCAAAAATATGTTCAACATTATGATGCTCTAAAACCTTAAAAACTATTTCAGCGCCTGATATTAATTTTCCCATAAATATAATCTATCTTAGGAAAATTTTGGGTCAAGTTTTAGATAAATAAGTTAGAATTTTTTTTCTTAAATCTAGATAATTGGTATCGTAAAAGCCCTTCCAATCCTTCATCTGACCTCTTTGCCATGTATGCTGTCTTTTAGCATACTGCCTAGTTCTTATAAGCACTCTCTCTTTAACTTCCTCTAATGAAATTTTTTTTCTTAGAAATTGAGTTATCTCATTAATACCTATTATAAAATTAGATGAGTGGGAAGAATTTACTTTCTTTTTGATAAATTTTTGTACCTCCTTTATCGCACCTTGTTGTAACATCAATTCAAATCTTGCGTTTATTCTTTTTAGTGTTTCTGGTTTAGGTGGAGAAAGAAAAATTTTAGTAATTTCAGATTTTTCGAATTCTTTTTTATTTGATTTTTGCCAATACCATAATGGTTTTTTTGTATGTTTATAAACTGAATAAGCTCTTTGTAATCTTTGATTGTCATTCAATGAAATTCCCTTAAATATTTTTGGATTCTTTAATATGAAATTTCTATTTATTTTTGTATTTTTATATTTTTTTGGAACGTTCGGTATCTCTGAGAAACCATCCGTTAATGTTTTAAAATAAAGGCCTGTCCCCCCTACAACTAGAGCAATTTTTCCTTTTTTATTTATTTGTTTAATTTTTTTTGATGCAATTTTATACCATGAGCCGGTTGAAAAAATTTTTTTTACCGAAATAAAACCATATAGATGATGTTTTTTATTTTTCTTTAGAGGTCTTGCAGATAAAATTTTAATTTCTTTATAGACCTGCATGCTGTCAGCGTTTACAATTTCAGCATTTATTTCTGAAGCTATGTCATCCGCTAGTCTTGATTTTCCTGAAGCAGTTGGTCCAAATAAAAGTATTATCTTTTTTTTAATATTTTTAGGCAAGTTATTTGTCTTTAAATTCTTTTGCCGACTCCATTCTTCCTAAGGTAAATTTTTTTGATATCAGCTTTTTTTCTCTCCAAATTTTGACAGTAACCCGTTTGTTTGGTTTTGTATTTGCCACAACTCTTGGAAGGTTTCTCATTGTTTTAATTTTTTCTCCATCAAATTCTAAAATAATATCTCCCGATTTAATTCCACCCTTATCTGCTGGTCCATCTTCGGATACTCCACCAATGTAGGCACCTTTAGGTTCATTCAAACCTGTAAGAGATGCAATCTCTTGAGTAACTTCTTGAATTCTTACACCAAGCCATCCTCTTTTAGTTTCTCCAAACTCAATTAATTGATCAATTATTGTCGAAGCATAATTTGAGGGAATGGCAAAACCTATTCCGCTACTTGCACCTGAAGGACTTATAATTGCTGTATTAATTCCAATTACATTTCCATTCATATCAAAAAGTGGTCCACCAGAGTTTCCTTGATTAATAGATGCATCTGTTTGGATAAAATCATCGTAACGAGTTAAATTTATGTCGCGATTTCTTGCTGAAATAATTCCTGATGTAACAGTACCTCCCAAGCCAAATGGATTTCCTATTGCCATGACCCAGTCACCAACTCTTGCTTTGTCTGAGTTTCCAAACTCTACAATCTTAAAACTTTCTTTAGTGTCAATTTTTAAAACAGCTAAGTCTGAGTAAGGGTCAGCACCAATAACTTTGGCTTTGTATTCTTTGTTGTTTATTCTAACAATTATATCCTCGGCATTAGCAATAACGTGATTGTTTGTAATTACTGTTCCATTTTTTTTAATAACAAATCCTGATCCTAGCGATGTAGCTTTTCTTTCAGTTGGTCTATCAAATTCTTTGAACATTTCTCCAAATGGTGATCCAGGTGGAAATTGAAATGGAAATGGGTTTGCCTGAGTTTTAACCGTTTGTGTTGTTGAAATATTTACAACAGATGGCATTAATTCTTCAGCAAGATCTGCAAATGACTCTGGAGCTGATTTTGACCAAAGATTGGTATTAATAAAAAAAATTAATAAAAAAACTTTAGTCGTGATTTGTTTTAAAAATTTCATTATCTTTTAATATACCAAATAATTATAAATCCAATTATCGCAAATACTACTCCTAGAATTCTTAAATTATTTGCTGGCATAGCCTCAATTAATTTAGTCATATTCTTGATTTTTGACGGAAACAAGGCGCATATCAGCCCCTCGATGAATAATATTAAACCAATGGCAATAATGAATTCCTTCACGCCTTGATTATTGTTTTTTTGTAGCTCCTGCTTTACCGAAGAATTTAAAGAAGTCACTGTCAGGTGATAGGATTAGTGATGTATCTCCACCAATCAATGCTTTTTCATAGGATTGCATTGCTCTATAAAATCCAAAAAACTCAGGGTCACGGCCGAATGCGTTTGCAAAAATTCTATTTCTTGCTCCGTCACCCTCACCTTTCATAATCTCGGATTGTTTGTTTGCTGTTGCTATGATTACGGTTACTTCTTTATCAGCAGTAGATGTAATTTTTGCTGCTATCTCTGCACCTTGTGCTCTAAATTCTTTTGCTTCTCTTTCTCTTTCAGTTTGCATTCTTTTAAAAATTGCTTCACTGTTTGCTTGAGGTAAGTCGGCTCTTTTTATTCTTACATCAACAATAGTTATTCCAAAATTTTTAGCTTCAGTATTCACATCGTTTTGAATAGTAGCCATATGTTTGGATCTATCAATTGATAAGAGTGTTGCTAAATTTTGTGTACCTAAAACACCTCTAATTCTTGAATTTATAATTGTTGCTAATCTTTGTCTTGCAACATTTTCATTGCCAACTGAAATATAGAATTTTAATGGATCAACAATTCTGAAACGTGCAAATGCATCAACAATAAGTCTTTTTTGATCAGCAGCAATAACCTCTTCAGGTGGGTTATCTAAATTTAAAACTCTCCTGTCAAGATAAACAACGTTTTGAATAAAAGGTAATTTAAAATTTAATCCAGGTTTGGTGATAATTTTTTTCGGGTCACCAAACTGTAATACTATTGCTTGGTTAATTTCTTGAACAATAAAAAGACTTTGGTAACCAGTTACTGCTAAAACTACTATCAATGGTATTAAAAATTTTTTCATTAGTTCGCTTTCTTCTTAATTTCTGGAAGAGGTAAGTAAGGCACTACTCCTGATCCTGACTCTTTATCAATGATTACCTTGTCGATATCAGCTAAAACTTTTTCCATTGTTTCCAAATACATTCTCTCCTGAGTAACTTTTTTTGCCTTTGTGTATTCATTGTAAATAGCTAAAAATCTACTTGCTTCACCTTCTGCCTTCGCAACTACTTCTTTTTTGTAAGCTTCAGCTTGTTGTAATATTTTTTCTGCTTCCCCTCGTGCTCTAGGTATTACATCGTTAGCATAAGCTTCGGCTTCGTTTTTAGATCTTTCTCTATCTGCCCTTGCAGCCTGTACATCCCTAAATGCATCAATAACTTGATCTGGTGGATCTGCTTTTTGGGTTTGAACTTGTGTAACTTGAATCCCTGAACCGTACTCATCTAGAATTCCTTGTGTAATTTCTTGAACTTCTCTCTCAATTTTAGATCTTCCCTCTGTTAAAATAGATTGTATTTTGCTTTTTGCAATAACTTCTCTCATTGCAGTTTCTGAAGCAGCTTTGACTGTTTCTAAAGGACTCTGAATATTAAATAAAAATTTCCCTGCGTCTTTTATTACCCAGAAGACTGAGTAATCAATATCAACTATGTTTTCATCACCAGTTAACATTAAACTTTCCTCTGAAACATCTCCTATACCAGAAGATCTTCCACTATCACTTGCGGATCTAAATCCAACGTCAATTCTATTAACCTTTGTTACTTTAGGTGTAAAAACTCTCTCTATAGGAAATGGTATGTGGTAGTTTAACCCTGGTTGAGTTGTTTTTGTAAATTGTCCAAATCTTAAAACTACTCCTTGTTCATCTGGTAAAACTCTGTAAAGACCGCTCAATGCCCAAAGAACTAACAGAACAACTAAACCAATATAAATTGGTTTGTTACCACTTGATCGTCCACCTGGAAATATTCTTCCAACTGAACCTTGAGCTTTTCTGATTAAGTCGTCAATATTGGGAGGTTGTCTTCTCTGGCCTGATCCATTACCGTTGCCATTATTATCGTTTCCTCCACCCGGGGGTGAACCCCACGGAGATTCTCTTTTAAATGTAGTATCGTCTGAAGACATGACACTTTATATAGTGACTTTTTAAATAAAAACAAGTTATGATAAAGCGATATAATGTCCGAAAATAAAGCAAAATTAAGCGATACGCTTAAAAAAAATGTTGCGCCAAAAAATTTTAAGAAAAATCCAATAAAGGGAACAAAATCCACAATAATGGTTTCCAGTGCAAAGGGTGGGGTTGGAAAATCTACATTTGCAATAAACCTAACATTTGCGCTTCAAAAAAAAGGTAAAAAAGTTGGATTGTTAGATGCCGACATACATGGCCCTTCATTACCAAAAATGATTGGATTAAATGATAAACCTAAAACTGACGGAAAGTTTCTTTTTCCATTAGAGAAATATGGTGCTCAATTCATGTCTCTAGGTTTTTTAGTGGACGAAAAAACCCCAATGATTTGGAGAGGCCCAATGGTTATAAGCGCTATAAAAACTTTAACTGAGAAAGTAGCATGGAAAGATCTGGACTACCTTGTGGTAGATATGCCTCCTGGAACAGGTGACACTCAGCTTACTTTTGCCCAGGATGTAAAGATTGATGGTGCAATAATAGTTTCCACTCCTCAAGAATTGGCTTTAATGGATGTACAAAGAGGCATTCAAATGTTTGATAAAACTAAGATTAAAATAGTTGGATTAGTAGACAATATGAGTTTTTTTAAAACTGATGATGGAAAAAAACATAATATATTCGGTGAAGGTGGTGTTGAAAAGACCGCAAAAGAATTTAACAAAAACTTTTTAGGAAAAATTCCTATAAGCACAAAGTTAAGAGAGTCTGCAGATTTGGGGTTGCCATTAATTTATAAAGAACCTGATGATGAAATTTCAAAAGTATTTTTAGAGATTGCAGATAAAGTTATGCAAGATGTTGTTTAAAACCAAAAGAGTCCATTAACTCATTCCATTCTCTTTTAGAAAGTCCTGAAGACTCTATATCGCATTTTTCACCTTTTATCATTTTTTGTATTACTATTTTTCCTTTAGCGGAAAGTTCCATGCCACCAACTCTATAATCAATAAAAGCATCATAAGTTGTAGGAACCCATTTTTTAACAGTGTTTAACATTACATCAGCATACTCTCTAATTTCAAATTGTGCATGACTATCCGCTCTTAAAGCTAAAAAATTTAGAAGATTTAATAGATCTGTCTTCCAATACCATTGAGTGTAGGAATTTAATGTAAGATTCATTCGAGCTAATTCTCTAGCTAGTCCTTGCTTTTTATCATCAATAATACTTCCATCATATTTCTCATTAAGCATTTCTTCATAATGTTTGTAATTTCTCTCTGCATCCTCCTTTAAAATTTTAAGAATGTTGTCAGCTTGCTTTCCATTTATGAGTTCGCCACGACCTTGTCTATTATTGGTAGATTGAGCTGCAAGATTTTCCCTTTCTGGCACATAAAATTCTTTATCCATAATTGAGTATCTAGCAGAATATTCATTTACATTTGCAGTTCGGTGTCTAATCCATTGCCTTGCAATAAATATTGGAAGCTTTATATGATATTTTATTTCACACATCTCAAAGGGAGTGCTGTGTCTATGTCTCATTAAATATTTTATTAAACCACTATCAGTTGAGACTTTTTTAGTCCCTTTTCCGTACGAAACTCTTGCTGACTGAACTATTGATGTATCATCACCCATGTAATCGACTACTCTTACAAAACCATGGTCTAATACGGGCATAGCCTCATAAAGAACTTTTTCTAACTCAGGCGAGGTTACTCTTTTAGTAATATTTTTTTGTAATTGCTGGTCTAAAATTTCCTGTTTTTGCTCTTTTGTAAGTTTCATTTGAAATATTTATTGAATCTTTATTTTTTGATTTTATATTATATCTGTTGGTTTTCCAACTATGACGATAAACGAGTTTCGTAATAAACATTGCGGACGTGGGGGCAGTACCCACCACCTCCACCATTTACAACTTATGGGGGTGAATCAGAATCGACGAGTGTCTAAAGGCTATTCTTTCGTTCGAGATGGTTCCGACGTAACGGGCTAATTATAAATGCAAATGATAAATTTGCACTTGCTGCTTAATTAACTTGTTAATTAAGTAAACGGGGTTTGGGGCACCTGGCAACAGAACGCCCCTTCTTGAATTCATAATCTGGTAACGGGCTTAACTAATTTGATACGGGATCAATTTTGGGCACACTGTGGTCACAGTCACGAAAGACAAAGTGTATGTGCAGGGGAATTATTTGTAAGCTTTGGTATTTAACCAATCAAGAAATTCCTTTTTGTATAAAGTTACATTTAAATCATCCTTAAAATTATTTTTAACTTTCCATTCTTTAAAATATTTTCTGCATCTAACTATCGCTGCACTTCCATCATTTAAATACATTACACGCGATGTAATGCTTTCAATTTGATTTTTAATACTATTTTTATAAATTCCATCTCTCCACTTTGCGTTTATAAAAATGTTTTTTAATTCATCAAAAATTTTGTCTCTTTCAGACTCGCATTTTTCTATATTATTATCAAAATGTATTGAACCGCTTATGCCTACTATAGTATAATTTTTATCCTTTGTTTTATAACTCAAAAGAAATAATGAATATGTGTCTGAAAAACCCCCTTTAATTGTTGTTGTCGTAAATTTTTTATCTTTATATTTAGCTTTTGGACTATTTTTTAATTCTTTAGCCTCAAAATAATCTAACAAACTATCTCCGATACTCATTCCTTCTATTTGAAAATCTCTAATATCATCTGCCTGGGATGGGGTTATGAAGCATAAGCTTAGAATGATGATGGCTAAAAGTTTTTTCATGTTATAAAGTTTTCAGTATGTCGTCCTTAATTCGCTCAAACTCTGATTCTGTTATTCTTTTTTCTCTAAAATCTTTTGCTGCTTGTAATAATTTATTTAGCGTTAATTCGTCTATATTAGTGTATTCATCATCTTTTGTTATACAAAATTCATTTCCATCCTTTTCTAGATATTCACTTTTAAATTTTTGATATAATACGTCAGTAGGCTTAATTTTATTATTTTTTAACAATGAACTAGACTCCATTATCCTCACATAAGATTGCTGAACAATATACTTATCTCCAGGTTTTAAACATGTTGTGTCGTAATCTTTGCCGACACCAGTTTTTTTATAGTAAGCCTTTATTTGATTAATTTTATAATCACCCGCTCTTAAACAATATGTAGTGTTATATTTTTTTTTTAAAAGTTCTTCATAATACTTTGATTTTGTATAATCTATCCAGCCACAATACGCGTATATCTCTTTAATCTTTTGTTTATCAATTTCTTCTAATTGATTAACGTTTATTGTCATCCAAACATTGCAGTCTTTAGAAAGATGGGATGCAGCACCACTTTCAGTATGAATATTATTTTTTAAATCGCATATTTTTGCGTGGGTTGAGGTGAATGAAAAAATATAGATAAATAGTATTTTTAAAATTCTCATTGGTCTTACCATATCCGGACTCACTAGCGGACTCAATACGGACTCACCCAGCACAGAAATTGCCGTTTTTTATGATCTAGAATTGTTGTATAACATTAAAAGGTTAAGGGCACCTGGCAACAGAACGCCCCTGCGTAATGACGTTAACACTTATTAATTCACAACTTTTTTTCTTTTGGGCACACATAGGGCACAGTGATGATAGAGTTTTAATAAGCTGTAAACAGCCACTCAACAAATTCTTTTGTATCAACACTAATTCTTAAATTATCTATATAACCAATCTCTTTAGACCAATTAGTCATTTCGATACTAACTCTATTTTTAGAGTAGAATTCATAAACAATCATGGTAACTTTGCTTTTTTTCGATTTATCTGCCTCATGATTAGTTGTTCCTTTATCAATCCTCTTGGAATTTTTTTTAAACATTCCATCTAGTTCAGGCAATATTTTTTGCCAAGCTTTTTCACATTTTGAAAATTTGTAAGGACAATCTACTGAGCCAGAGATTGAATGTATAATATATTTTGGATCTTTTGATTTATAAACAACTTGTAGACCATCGTAAGTTTCAGATTTGTTAAGATCAATTTCAAACGTAGAGAACTTTTTATCTTTATAATAATTTTGATAATGTTTTTTAATAGTTTTCTTATCGTAAAAATTTAATAAACTATCTCCTACACTCATCCCTTCTATTTGAAAATCTCTAATATCATCTGCCTTTGACGAAGTTATGAAGCATAAGCTCAGAATGATGATGGCTAAAAGTTTTTTCATGAGACTCATCTTATCTGGACTCACTGGCGGACTCAATACGGACTCACCTAGCAAAGAAATAGCCGTTTTTTATGATCTAGAATTGTTGTATAACGTTAAAAGGTTAACGGCACCTGGCAACAGAACGCCCCTTACAAATTTACAATTTTCTTTAATTTAAAATAATAAAGCATTAACCATCCTTTTATTAATCTATAGTGACGGTTACATCAGGTTCAGCTGCATACATACCAATACTTGCGTTTGCAGTATTACAATTTGCTGTCATATTTCCTGTAGCTCCAAGAGCAGCGCTTGTTCCAAAGGCAACTGTAACACTTGGTATATTTCCTGGTTCCATTGTGAATGTGTTTGCTAAAACTTGTCTATATTGGAAGAATTCGTCAGCCGCTGTAACAGTACCCGCAGTTTCAGTATCAGTTAACGAAGTCAGGCTATTTAACGCTGTGCTGTGAGAAGTTCCTGGCATAGCTGCATAAAGTGTAGTTGATCCTAAATCAGTAGAATTTTTAGAACCCTGAGAATTTACTGAAGCGGTACCAGCAGTTCCTGCCTTAGTATAACATGTGTTACCGGAACCGTCTGCGACTGATCCTTTTACAGTAAATGCTCTGTTCATAGTTATTTGAATAAAAGTATACGATGTTCCAAATTTTGCAGCATTTGCATTTCCTAAACTTGCTGCAGCTGCTCCTGCAGTTGTATTGGCAATATCAATGTCTCCAGAATTTCCTGAATAAATCGTAACTGGGTTATTACATGAAGCTTGTGTACTTGAACTATCACATAATTCTAGTTTTCTTATTTTTATTTTATATTCAGTTGCTTCAGCTGTTCCAGCAACAGCATTACCATAAAAAATAAATGTTAATATAATTGAAATTAAAAATGTTTTTATTTTTTTCATAATTATTTGCTCGTTACAATAACTGCTCCTTGAATCTCAACTGCCAAGTTATTATTTCTTCTTACTTTTTCAGTTAGTTTTGCCTGCATATTATCTTTTTCAAATGCAACATCTGATTTACCATCTTGCATTGTTCTAATATTTTCCCTTGGCGGGTATGTAAATAATACCTCTGCTTTATAAATATCTTCAACGCCCTCGTTGCTTGATTTATCCAGAGAAAGATTAAATTGTACTACTGGATTAATATTAAATTCAGATCCATAGATCATTCCTTTAGAGTCTGTAGTTGCTTTTTCAGCTTTCCATTTATATCCCTCTAGATTTAATTTAATCCATGGTTGATATGGAACTTGCGTTGTTAAATTATAGTCCCAACCACTTAAGACTTTTTCCTCAGTTTCATCAACTGTTTTCATTCTGGTTAATCCTTGATAATAATTTGCGCTTAAATCCACCAAAGACGATTTAGTTTCCAAACCTAATCCTCCTCTTTTATGTCCTTCTAATATATCTGCATCTAAAAAAACATTAGCTCCATAAATAAAAGATTGATCTTCGTTTAATTCTCTAAAACCAAAACCTAAATTTCCAGTTAATCTTCCTGAGCTATTTTTTTCCTCATTTCTTAAACTAAATTGAGTAAAAACATTTGAATCATCAGTTTTTTCTATACTTCGAACTCCTAGAATTGAAAAATTGATATTATCATTATCTGCATCATTTAATTCAACTCCGACTTCGGTTATACCTTCTCCTGGTATCCACCCTGCAATGATTTCTGATATTCTGCTCTCAAGATCAGCCTTTGAGGAAGACATCATAAAGAAAAAAGAAATTATGATTACGAAAAGTTTTTTCATTATATTTTTTAAGAAATTATCAAATGATTTGCAAGTTAAGTTTTTATTATGTTTGGGTTAAAATGAGGGGTTTAGGTTGTAAAATAATTATTATATAACAAGGATTAACGAAATGAGGTTAAAGGCACCTGGCAACAGAACGCCCCTGCGTATTGGCGTTAATACTTATTAATTCACAACTTTTTTTAATTTGGACTCACATAGGACTCAGTGAAGAAAGACAAACAGCGTTGGCGGGGGAATTATTTATTTCAATTTATTTGATTTAATCAAATTTCTTTTTATTTAGCCAATTGTCGTATTCATTAGTATCAACTGATACTGATAAATGATCATTATAATTTTTATTATAGTCCACACATTTAGCTTTCACTCTTCCTTTAACTAATTTGAATGAGTACATTGTAGTTTTTCCTCTTTGATTATTAGCAGTTGTTTTTTTAAATTTTATTTCAGGATATATCTCACTTATTTCATTAGAAATTTTTTCTAAATCTTTATAGCAATCTTTAATATTATTTTTGAAATCTATAATACCTCTTATATTATGTATTAAATAACTATTATCGTTTTTTTTTCTAGAAAAATGTATTTCATCATAAATACTGTTCGATGAAGCATATGTACCTACTTCTAGAAAGTCGTCAGATTTTTGCCCTTTAATAGGTTTGTATGTCCTTTTTAAAATTTCATCTTTTGAATAATAATCCAATAAACTATCCCCGATACTCATTCCTTCTATTTGAAAATCTCTAATATCATCTGCCTGGGATGGAGTTTGGAAAATGAAAAGAATTAAAAACAGGTAAGTAGATAACTTTTTCATTTATTCTTCGAATTGTAGGTTTTTGATAAATAATTAAGGAATTTTACATCATTAATATTAACATGCAAACTATGATACCATTTATTTTTTTTTTGAAGTTCCTTACTCCAGTAAGAACAATAAACTCTTACTGCACTTCCATCTTTAAACTTAAAAGATGTTTCATCACGATATGATTTTCTCTTTGGATCATATGAACTAAATATTTTATTACGATCATTCTTTTTTAAATCTGGAAACATCTCCTGAAGTTCTCTAGCAACCTGTTTTTTAGTTTCTAAACAACCATTAAAATTATCTTTATAAATGGTTATTCCTGATACACCATGTAATATATATTTTTCATCCTTTTGTAGCCAAGAAAACTTTATTCTATCATATGTTTTAGAAATTTTTAGAATTGATTGCTCAATATATTCATTTTGATGAAGATAAGGTTTTACTATTTTACTAGCATTTTGAATTTCACTTTTGCTAAAATGGTCTAGTAAACTATCTCCGACACTGATCCCCTCTATTTGAAAGTCTTTGATATCATCTGCCTGGGATGGGGTTATGAAGCAAAAGCTTAGAATGATAACTGCTAAAAGTTTTTTCATAGACTCAGCATACCTGGTCACACTAGCGGACTCAATACGATCACACTGGTTAGAGAAATCAGGGCTTTAGGTTGTAAAATAATTATTATATAACAAGGATTAACGAAATGAGGTTCAGGGCACCTGGCAACAGAACGCCCCTATTACTTCACTGTTTTCAAATTTAATAATTCCTAATTTAAACGATACTACCCTTTGAGTCGTAATCTACTCGTAATTTTACTAAAAGTTTTTTATTTTTTTTCGTCTTCTGGTGGCTGTTCTTCTTGGGGTTCAGATTTAACTTCGTCTTCTGGTGGCTGTTCTTCTTGGGGTTCAGATTTAACTTTTTCTTCGGTTGGCTGTTGATCTTGAGATTCAACTACGGCTTCTTTTCTAAAATCTCTTCTAGGACTATCAGGTGTTCTTGTCACACTTCTTGATGGTGAATTATCTCGTTGTCTAAAATATAAATATGCACCTAGCGAAATAACTAATATTGTGGCAAATATATATAAAGCTAACCTCAAATAATTT